>CAZIWA010000214.1:0-5470 GCA_964542875.1 uncultured Phycisphaeraceae bacterium | reverse complement strand
ACCCGTCACCCGGTCACCCGGGCGCGTGGGAAATCGACAAATGCTTTTACCCTGGAAGGCCAGTAAGGCGCATTACAAAAAATCAATCCAGCTTCTCAATACTCTCGTCCGCGCGAGCACGTCTTCCTCTTCAATCTGCGCTTTTTCCTCAGGGCCAAAGGCCCGACCTTATGACAGCCAGGGTCGCAGCGCTTCCCAGCGCGTAGGCCCTGGTGCAAACACCCTTTGATTGATTCTTCTTTCTTCTCAGTAAGCGCTGAAAGCGCGGCCCTATCATTCTTCTTCTCGATCATTCAAACTGGAATCGCGTCATGGTTGTGGCGTTGTAGCGTTAGCCCGACGCGCCAGCGAGGGTATTCGGGCGACAGCCCGACCTCCCGCAAACCACTCAAAAACCCCACCATCCCCATCAACGCCAACCCCTCCGGGCACACTGTAGACCGTCCACGGGCTACGGTGTATCTTGCTCACGCCCCAAAAACTCTCCCAAATTCCATACCCTTCAGGGTGCCATACTCTCATCCGCGCGAGCACGTCTTATCTTTCCTCTGCGTACATCACACACTTTCTTCACCCCATCGGGGCATAAGGCCGTAGCCGTGAGCCAGCGAGTCTTCGAGCGCAGCCCACGGTGAAGGATTGATTGTTTCTTGTTCTTCAGCACTTCGGTGGGTGTTGAAGAATCTCTTCTCTGTATTGGCGTTAAAGTTTCTACTTTTTGCGACCCCGACCGTCGCAGAAAAACGCTGCTTGAAACAAGAGTGTTCCAAGCATAAATCTTCAACCATTTTTAACGCTCAACCCCGCCCAGGCTTTCCTGGACCCCGCCCCGCTCACCAGTCTTTACCGCTGGTCTTATCCGTCATCTCTTTGAGCCGCTCGGTCAGCATCTGCTCTTTGTTGGCCTTGCGCCGGTCGATGCGCTCTTTGAGCTCCTGCACCTTTTTCTCCAGCCGCTCCAGGTCTTTTTCCTGAATCTGCTGCCGCAGGTCAAACTGCTTGTTCAGCAGTTCCTTGAGTTCCTTGACCTTCGCTTCATCGAACTTGCCGTCTTTCTCGGTCTTCTTGATGTCCTGGGCCAGCGCCTCAGCCTTGCGCACAAGCTTGAAGTCTTCGATCTTCAGCGCATAAATTTCCGGGTCGCTCTTTTTCAATTGCGCCATCATGAACAACCGCTGCGCTTGCGGCGCCAGCAGTTCACGCACCTCACGCTGATTGTTCCTGCGTGCCTGTTCCACTTTTGCCGCAAAGTCCGGGTCCGCATCCTTCAGCACCGCGATCAGCGCATCCAGATGCTCCTCGCCCATCCCCGGCCCGCCCGGGCCAGGCCTGCCTTCGCGGCCGTCCCGGCCGTCAGCCATCCGGGTCACGCCCGGTGCGCCAGCCGAATCCCCATCATCGTCCGCTGCAAAACCCTGCGCAGTCCAGCACAGGGAAGCAATCGATACTCCGGTTACAACCATCGCCCAGCGGCTATTGAACATGACATGTCGCCTACAGAAGGTGAATGCTTAAAACTCGCCCGCGCCCGTCTTTTGCAGCGGATCGGTCATCCACATCTTATTCATTTGATCGATCTTGCTGTCAAGCGCCGCCAAGTCCCGGTCCAATGGGTCCTTCTCGCTGCTCCCCAAATCAGAGAACCGAGACATCTCCATCTCCAGGATCGCCACCACGTTCTGCCCGGAACCGCTCTGTCCGCCCGCGCCAGACTCCACAGCCACCTGGCCATTGCCCGCCACCGGCCCGCCGCTCTGCAACAGCAGCACAGCCGACACCGCAAACAACGCCGCAGCCGCAATGCCCACCCACACCCAGCGCACAACCCCGATGGAGGCCACAACGTGGCCCTCGTTGCCATCGGAATCGACGCCTGGTGCCTTGTGCGCCTGCGCCATCGCCGCCAGGATCCGGTCGTTCATCCCCTTGGGCGATGCCACATGCTTGGCCGAAAACGCCTCGTTCAACAGCCCATCCAACACCGGATCGACGGGTTCGCCGTCTCCAGCTTGAGGGTCCATGTTGTTCTTTGACGTATTCATGATTCTTAACCGTTCTCTCTCACCCATTCCGCTCTTTGATGAAACCTTTGGCGGTATCTTACGCGCCATCTCACAATCAAACGCATCATCCCCTCAACTATTGCCCAAACACCCCAAAAACTTTTTCAACTGAACATATTCTACACTTTTCAACATCCCCTTACTCCTTCTCTTCCATGGCCTTACGAAGTTTTTCCAGCGCCCGGTGACCGCGCGCCAGCACCGTTCCCAAAGGCTCTCCCAATGTCTGCGCGATCTCCGCGAAACTCAGCCCCGCCGTATGCCTCAACAGGATGATCTGTTGATCCGCTTCGCTCATTTTCGCCACCGCCACCCGCAGCCGGTTCACCTGTTCCGCCCGCAGCACCTTGGTCGCCGGGTCTTCCCCATCCCCCGCATCGCCGTCGGACCAGGAGCCTGAACGGCGCGTCCCGTCGGACGACACCACTTTGTCTTCCATGCTCGCCCACACCGGCCCGGATGATTCATCCGAATCCCCCGAACGCATGTCGATGGTCTTGGCCTGGCGTTTTTGCCGGCGCATCTCATCGCGCAGGTTATTCATGGCGATCCTGAACAGCCACGGCTCAAACCGGCCTTGTTCCGAATAATTGGCCAACTGCGTCACGATCTTCACAAACGTCGCCTGCGTGATCTCTTCCGCCAGTTCCTGGTTCCGGCACTGGGAGTAGATCAATGCGAAAACCCGCTGTGAGTACGCCTCCACCAGGGCTCGCCACGCCTTGGCGTCGCCCTTGGCCGCCAGACGCAGCGTGTAGTCGAGATCAAACTCGGACGACATTGTGACCATTGCCCTTCCCGGTCCGTGCAACGCACCACACGACCGGCTATTGCCTGTTCCACACCCATCTTAGCCAAGCTGCGCAAAACAAACCCACCGGCAACTCCCAACTCTTGACTCTGGCTCTTGACCCACCACACAGGACCTCTTCCACTTCTCTTCTACTTCACCACCGGTTTGCTCGCCGGCCATCCCAACTTCGGAAAGCTCGCCAGAATCTCGTCCGCCAGGTCCCGCCCGGACTTGTGCGCCACGCTCTCCGCATTGTTGGCGGTTTCCTCAGACGCCGCACCCGCCGCCGCCGAAGCACCCGTCACCACCGCAGACCCGCCCATCGTCGTCACCGCCCCCGGCTTCTTCATCGTCTCCCCATCGGAGCTGAACGTCATCACCTGCACCGGCGTCTTGCCTTCCATGTACACCACCCGCGTCACCGCGCGCACCATCGCCTTCCCCGCGCCAAACCCGATCGCCGTCCTGCGCGCCGTATTCCCCGCATCCACCTGCGTCAGGGTCCCATCCACCACCAGGTTCCCCGCCGTCGCATCCGACTCGGCCGCCACCACCTTCGCGTCGTATCCCGCTTTCTTGAACTGGTCCACCATGCCCTGCGCCAGGTTATGCGTCAGCTTATGAACCAGTTCTTTCTCTTCTTCAGTTGCATCGATAATCGTCGTCCTGCGCAAAATCCGCTTGAGCGGCCCCGAATCCAGCTTCACATTCTCGTTGTTCACCGCATACGGCACCACCAGGATCGTCCTGGGCTCATCAAGCTTCTGCGATGTCGAAAGCCCCACCGGTTCCAGCTCGTTGATTTGTGTTTTCTTGCACCCCGTCAGCATCACCCCGCCCGCCGCCAGCAGCACGCATCCGGCCATCGACAGGGATAAAGCACCCAGACGCCCAATAAACGCACGGTTCAACATCGACTCGTCCTTCCGTCGGATTTATCCCATCCGGGTTTTCAACGTATGAAGAATGCTCTCAAACACATCATCCGAAGCACGTGTCGCATCGATCACCGAATAGTGCGCCGGATCGTTGGCGGCCTGCTGCAAAAACCCCGTCCTCACCGTCCGGTGAAATTCCTTCCCCTTTTGCTCGATCCGGTCTTCCTTCAAAAGCGGCAGCAACCGGGACGACGCCGTCGCATCATCCACATCGAAAATCACCACCAGGTCCGGCCAATGCTTCCCCAGCGCAATGCGCCCCACCGCCAGGATGTCATTCTGGTTCATCCCCCCCGCCGCCCCCTGGTAAGCCAAAGTCGAGCTGATGAAACGGTCCGCCAGCACCAGCTTCCCCGCGGCGATCGCCGGCGCCACCCGTTGCGCCACAAGCTGCGCCCGGCTGGCCATAAACAGCAGCATCTCCGCCCCGATCTCGATTTCCTCTTTATTCGTCGGGTCCAGCAGAATCTTGCGCACCTGCTCCCCGATCTCCGTCCCACCCGGCTCGCGCACCTCGCACACCTCCAGGCCGTGCTCCTGCACATAACGCGAAAAACGACGGAATTGCGTCGTCTTCCCCGAGCCGTCGGGCCCGTCGAACACAATGAACCTGCCCTTGAGTTGTGATAGCCAGTGGCTGCTGCCGGTCGTCATCCGGCCTAGGATAACCAATTCAAAAAACCAGGCCAGACACCCCACAAACCCCAAACTCTTAACGCTTGACGCGGGACGCAGGACACGAAACGCAGCAAGGCAATGACATTTGAAGGAATGGGTGGCATGCTCGCCCGGGTGGTCGGGGTATCGGGTCATCGGGGGACTTCGAGAACGCCACCGGCATACAAGGTCAATGCCCTATGGGGGCATGGATTGCCTTTGCGCTCCCTGATGGACACCCGATAACCCGTCTCCCGGTCACCCGGGCGCAGAGACCATCGTCAAATGCAATCACCCTGCAGGAGGCACACGCCCCCCTCCCCCGTCTAGAATAGTCACCTCCCACTTCCTCCCCGCCCGGAGCCTCACCATGTCCACCGATAAACCCGCCGACAAATACCTCGACCCCTACCGCGAATCCTTCCGCGAGCACGGCAGCAATTTCGGCGTCACCCTCTGGGCCAGCCCCTTCTCCCAGCGCAAACGCTTCCTCGTCTTCACCCAGATGCTCAATTTCGCCAACCGCACCGTCCTGGATGCCGGCTGCTCCCTGGGAGACTTCGCCGGCTTCCTCAACGAACGCGCCATCCCCTACCGCAAATACATCGGCGTCGACGGACTCCCCGACGTCATCAAAAGCGCTGCCGAGCGCAAGCTTCCCAAATCCGAATTCCTCGCCGGGGACTTCGTCGCCGATCCCTCTCTTCTTCGCACCTCCAACCCCGACACCATCGTCCTCTCCGGCGCCCTCAACACCATGACCGACGCCCAGGTCATGACCGTCCTGCGCTCGGCCTACCGCGCCACCTCCGACGTCTTCATGTTCAACTTCCTCTCCGGCTCCTGCGGCCCCAACGCCCCCCTCCAGGACACCGTCGCCCGCCGCCTGGATACCTACGCCCTTCTGCGCTGGGCCATGGAGCAGACCCCCTACGTCATGTTCCGCCAGGACTATTTCCGCGACGGCCACGACGCCACCATCTTCATGAGCAAATCCGACACCAGCGCCCTCATGGTCG
>CAZIWA010000213.1:0-5490 GCA_964542875.1 uncultured Phycisphaeraceae bacterium | reverse complement strand
GCGCGGTTTGGCGTGACGATCGATTACCTGACCAACGCGGATGAGCTTCAGATCAAGGTGGCGCAGGGCGCCAAGCCCGGCGAAGGCGGTCAGCTGCCTGGGCACAAGGTGGACAAGTACATCGGGTGGCTGCGGCACTCGACGCCTGGGGTGACGCTGATCAGCCCGCCGCCTCACCATGATATTTATTCGATCGAAGACCTTGCGCAGTTGATCTACGACTTGAAGAACGCCAACCGCGCGGCACGCATCAGCGTGAAGCTGGTGGCGGAAACGGGCGTGGGCACGGTGGCGGCAGGCGTGGCCAAGGCACATGCGGACCACATTCTCATCTCCGGCCATGACGGCGGCACGGGGGCGTCTCCCCTGACGAGCCTCAAGCACGCCGGCGGGCCGTGGGAGCTGGGCCTGGCGGAGACCCACCAGACGCTGGTGATGAACAACCTGCGTTCACGCGTGACGCTTCAGGTGGACGGGCAGATGAAGACCGGTCGCGACGTGCTGATCGGCGCGCTTTTGGGCGCCGAGGAGTTTGGCTTCTCCACCATGCCGCTGATCGCGGTGGGGTGCATCATGATGCGCGTGTGCCACCTCAACACGTGCCCTGTGGGCATCGCGACGCAGGACCCGAGCCTGCGTGCGAAGTTCGCCGGGAAGCCTGAGCATGTGGTGAACTACTTCTTCATGATGGCCGAGGAAGTCCGGCAGCACCTGGCCAGCCTGGGCCTGCGAAGCCTTCGCGAAGCCGTGGGCCGGACCGACCTGCTGGAAATGGCCGACGCGCTGAACCACTGGAAGACCAAGGGCCTGGACCTGTCGGGCATTTTGATGACCGCCAGGAAGCCTTCGCCTGATGTGCAGGTGGTGAAGACCATCGAGCAGGACCACGGCATCGAAGCGGCGCTGGACAACAGCTTCATTCTGCAGGCCGCACCGGCGCTGGAGAAGAAGACGAAGGTTCAGATCACCAGCGATGTGACCAACGTGAACCGGACGGTGGGCACGATGCTGAGCAATGAGATCGCCAAGCGGTACCCCGGCGAGGGGCTGCCCGATGAGACGATCCGGATCAAGCTGACGGGCAACGCGGGCCAAAGCCTGGGCGCGTGGCTTGCCAAGGGCGTGACCATCGAACTGGAAGGCGACTCCAACGACTACATCGGCAAGGGCCTTTCAGGCGGCCGGGTGATCGTATACCCCGATAAGCGGACACTGGCCAACGGTTTTGTGCCCGAAGACAACATCATCGTGGGCAACGTAGCGCTCTACGGCGCAACGAGCGGCCAGGCATTCTTCCGAGGCGTGGCTGGGGAACGGTTCTGCGTGCGCAACTCCGGCGCGGTGGCGGTGGTGGAAGGCGTGGGCGACCACGGGTGCGAGTACATGACCAACGGCCGTGCGGTGATCCTGGGCCCCACGGGCCGGAACTTCGCCGCGGGCATGAGCGGCGGGATCGCGTATGTGTACGACCCCAACGCGCAGTTCGTGAACAACTGCAACATGGGCATGATCGAACTTGAGAAAGTGGAAGACGCCATCGACACCGCGGAACTGAGGCAGTTCGTGGAACTGCACCAGAAGTTCACCGGCTCCAGCGTGGCGGCCAAGATCCTGGCGGACTGGGAAAACCAGGTGAAGCTGTTCCACAAGGTGATCCCCAGCGACTACAAGAAAGTGCTTTCCGAAATGGCCGAGGAGGCGACTTATTCGGCCTCGGCGGGCGACGGCGAAGTGAGCAATCTGCCGGGCGGGTATGACCTGCCGGAAGAGAACAGCGAAGCCGGCGTGGGGAGCAATGTGTGAGTCGGATGTTTGGACGGCACGGACTTCAATAAAAATCAGATAGCCAGAAAGCAAGAGATATGGGCAAGCCAACCGGATTCATGGAATACAAGCGCAATGGGCTTCATAAGAGGCTTGCGCGTACACGCGTGAAGGACTGGAACGAGCTTTACGAGCCGGGCAAGGAAAAGCAGCTCAAAGAGCAGGGCGCGCGCTGCATGGACTGTGGCGTGCCGTTTTGCATGACGGGTGAAGAGCCCGAAGGCAAGACCGTGGGATGCCCGATCCACAACCTGATTCCCGAGTGGAATGACCTGGTGTACCGGGGCCGGTGGCGTGAAGCCTATGAACGGCTCTCGCGGACCAACAACTTTCCGGAATGGACGGGGCGAATCTGCCCGGCGCCATGTGAGAGCGCGTGCGTGCTGGGCATTACGGACCCGGCGGTGACGATCAAGAGCATTGAATGCTCCATCATCGATAAGGCTTTTGCGGAAGGGTGGGTGGTGCCTCAGCCGCCTACGAGCCGGACGGGCAAGATGGTGGCGGTGATCGGCTCGGGCCCGGCAGGGCTGGCGGCGGCACAACAACTCAACCGGGCGGGGCACCGGGTGACGGTGTTTGAACGCGATGACCGGATCGGCGGACTGCTGATGTACGGCGTGCCGAACATGAAGCTGGATAAGAAAAGCGTGACCCGACGGGTGGAGCTCCTGGCCGCGGAGGGCGTGGAATTCGTCACCGGCGCCAACATCGGCGTGAATGTGGACATCAAGGAAATTCAAGCCAAGTATGATGCGATCCTGCTGGCGTGCGGCGCTTTGAAAGGCCAGGATGCCCGGATGCCGGGGCGGAACCTTAAAGGCGTCCATCTGGCGATGGAATACCTGCACCTGAACACCAAGAGCCTGCTGGACTCCAACCTGGCGGACGGCAAGTACATCGACGCCAAGGGCAAGCATGTGGTGGTGATCGGCGCGGGGGACACCGGGACGGACTGCCTGGGCACGGCGCTGCGGCAGGGATGCAAGTCCCTGGTGAACTTTGCCCGCAAGCCTTCACTGCCCGTGGAACGGCCGGCGCACAATCCGTGGCCGCAAGACGCGGAAGTGCTGCTGGTGGACTACGGCCATGAGGAAGGCCGGGCGCTGTTTGGCAAAGACCCGCGGGAATACGGCATTTTGACCAAGGAATTCGTCGACGACGGGGCCGGCAATGTGAAAGCCGTGCGCACCGTGAAGGTGGAGTGGGACTTTAACCCCGCGACGGGCGAATACTCCAACGCAAGGGAAGTGCCCGGGAGCCAGTACGACTGGCCGGCAGACCTTGTGCTGCTGGCGATCGGCTTCAGCGGTCCGGACACGGACGTGATTCAGAAGCTGGGCGTGGCGACGGACAAGAAGACCAACGTGCAGGCGGAATTCGGCAAGTATGCCACGAGCGTGCCGGGGGTTTTCGCCGCGGGCGATGTGCGGCGCGGGGCTTCGCTGATTGTGTGGGCGATCGCCGAGGGCCGCGGGGCGGCGAAAGCGATCGATACGCACCTGATGGGATCCAGCAGGTTGCCGGAATGACTTGTTTTAGCGTATGGAAATTGCTAGTAACAACGTGTAAGTGCCGGTATAATAAGGCCCGGAACAAATTATTTTCATGTACGTCTAAGGTAAAATAATTCGTGCAGATGCCCTATTCAGGGATAAGAATTTAATCTGGGAGGAGAGACCCATGCAGCATCGTTATTTTTATCGTGGTTTTACATTGATGGAGCTTTTGATCACACTTGGGATTATTGCCCTGCTGATAGCAGTGCTTTTGCCCGCGGTGAGCCTGGCCCGGGATTCGGCCAAAGTGAGCCTTTGCCTTACCAATCAAAGGCAGATGGCACTGGCTGTGACCATGTATGCCAATGAAAACAAGCGCGCAATTCCGGTGGGCCCCAGCGTGGGCACTGATCCGGATGTGGTGACGCCGGCCGGGCTGCACTGGTCGGATACGGCATCGACAAAGATCTGGGTTTACAACGGGGTGTCAACGCCTCGCGAGCGCAATGCGATCGGGATGATCCTGACGAGCGCGTATGTGCCGGACCCGAAGATTGTTTTTTGCCCGGGTGATGATGATCCGGGTGACCGGCTGGAAGAAATGAAGAAGTTTGCGGTGGATTCGTCTTTGACGGACACCTCGCCGGCGGCGGATGCGTATTCGAGCTACTTTTACCGGCAGTTGCACGGGTTGACCCGCGGCACGGTGGGCTCGGTGCGCAACAATATCGATGAGCTGGGTTTCACCAAGCCGACGACGGCATTTCTGGGCGGGCTTAAGTTCCAGACCCTGGGGTGGGACCGGCAGTCGATTTTGAGCTCCGGCACCCGGACGAACCACAAGAACAACACCATCAATGTGATGTACTTCGATGGCCATGCCAAGAATTACCCGAACTTTGGGGATCGGCTGGGGCTGACGGATGCGAACATCGCGGCGGCATCAATGGCGGCGTATGCGGGGATTCCGGCGGAGTCCGGCGTGTATGCCCGGCTTTCGCAGATCGCCATCAATGCGGACTACGCCAGCGAAAAGTCTTCGATTCAAGATCCCGACGTTCCCTTCCCCTGATCGCAAGCGACCGAAATATGAAAAAAGCCCGGCCAGATGGCCGGGCTTTTTTTATTGAGTGATGGATGAATTGATGGAAATGGAAAACCCAAAGCGCCGGCGCGAGGCTGCCAGACGAATGAGAACGGGCTTACTTGGGCTGGAAGTCGGTGCTGTGGTCGTCAGGAGTGACGTTGGTGGGGCCGGCAATGGCCAGGTTGGCCTGGTGTTGCTTGGCGTGCTGGGCCGCCAGCGCGCGGGCTGCGGGATCGGTCTGATCATTAGGGTTCTGGGCTGAGCGAGCGTTATAGCCCGAGCCGGCGGCTTGCGTGGAAAGGGAGCGGTCACTGGAAGCCAGGACCAACAGGGCAAAAAAGACACCTGTGACTGCGAAGGCGACTAGATAGTAATGAAGCGTTTTCATGATGGGCCTCTGTTTTGACAGCGGAACCTGAGACAAAACCAAAGGCGGGACATGGCCGTTGGGACGAAATGAAGGTCGAGAATCAGTATGTAGCCGGATTTTGAGTCTGCAAGTAATTTTAGGTGCGGTCTTTAACTCATTGTCTGAACCAATGGAGAGCGGGAAGCAAATGCTTACGAGGCGGGTTGTTATCGCTGGCGAGGATGAGGATGTGATGAATTTCGGGGATTCAACGTGGATATGTGGAAATCATGTCGATACGGGCGATCGGTGAATTGATAGATAATTGGTTTAGTTCAAGTCTTTTCAGGGTTAAAATATAAGTTTTAATATGGTATAGATATAGTTTTATGGTGGTATCTGGGTGAAGGGTTGTCTGATGGTGGGTTGGCTTGAAGGGGGTGATGGCAGTAGGTTGGGGGGGTATGAGGCTGGCGGGTTGACTTTTCGGGAGGGCAGGGTATCATCTTCATCCCTTCACCACTGAACCCGACGCAAACGGGTGACGCGGTGAGGGGGAATGACAAGTGAAGCCACGAAGCCAAGTTGAGTTGCTCTGGTAAAACGAGTGACTTGACACGGAAAAAAAAGTGGTTAAACTAGTCGACCCTGAATCGAATCGCGAGTCTTAAGAAAAGACGCGAGATTCGCCTCAGGCGAGCACGAGAAATCGTGAATGATCTGTGAAAAGT
>CAZIWA010000212.1:0-5524 GCA_964542875.1 uncultured Phycisphaeraceae bacterium | reverse complement strand
ACCACCGGCTGGCAGACGGGAGGAGGCGGAGCATAAACCACCTGAGGCGGCGGGCAGTAGACCGGTTGAGAGACGTAAACCACCTGCGTGACCGACCGCTGCCGATACGCGTAGACAGGTTCAACCCAGACCTGGCGGGAGTAACCGGGTTGGGCAATGTAGGTGAAAGGGCGGCCCGAAGCATCGTAACTGGTGCCGTAGACGGGGGCGACCCATTGGTTTTCAAACCTGCCGGGAACGGCTTCGTAACGTTCCATATCCGGGCTGGCGGTGTATGTGGTGGTCGTTGTCGTGGCGATGTAGTCGGCCTTGGCTTGAGAGGTGCAAATGCCCGTTATGGCTAGGGTTAAAGCGCCTAGGGCCAGAGCGAGTCTGCTGCGGAGAAGGGTCATGACACGTTCCTCTTGGAAGGTGGACTGCAAGAGGCCCGCAGTGACGTCTGCCGACCTCTTGAGCAATATGATTGCAGTCTGCAACGTTGTAATCCAGCACGGTCTGACGTGTGGAGAGGCAGCACTCGCACGAATGGGAGTGCGAGGATTAAAAAACAGTGAAACGGGAATGCTTCAGCGGTAATGTGTAGGGGTTCAACAAAGAAAGGTTTGGGTTTGCAGATGCAAGTCAAGCCAGTCGAAGTGAAGTCCGATCCTGACGTTCTGAGGCATCAATCCATGCGTAAGCTGGCGCTAAGCTGGCTTTCGCAGACCAGGTCCAGCCAGCAAAAGCTCGTGGAACTGGTGAACAAGTATTGGCAGGCGCAGGGGGAAGCGGGGTTCAAATGCGAGCACACGCTTTTGAGCCGGATGCTGCACCCCAGCGAGCCGTATGTGGCGCTGGCGGGTCGATTGAAGGCGATGCGTATTCAAGAAGCGATCATGGTGATCTGCTCGGGCCCGACTTCGCCGAGCGTGATCGAAACGACTCCGGAACCCGACGAGGTCTGGTCCAGCGATGAAGAACACGCGTTTGTGGCGCACCGAGCAAGGCTGCGCAGCCTGCGCGACCGGGAAGGCCTCAGGCCGTTTCAATCGCTGGCGCTGGTGGGTGAACTGATCGCCAACGCGCTGGGCATGGACGACACGCTGCCCAGCAACACGCTGGGCGAGACGCTTCGCCAGCGGGCCGCGGAGAACGCGCTTTTGACCCTGGCGGTGATCATCGATGAGCAAGACGTAACCCGAAGCCTGGCACGGCGCATCAGCGATGAAGATGGGCTGATGGCCGATCGCGCGGCACAGATTCAAGAAGCGCAGATCACCCGGGTGCGCAAGATGATGGCCGGCGTGAAGGAGCCCACCGTGGGCATGATGGCCTACGCAGGCGTGGTCCTTTTCCACACAGGCAAGCGGGAAACCGGCTTTGGGCTGCTGATCGAAGCCGTGCGAAAGAGCTACGACATCGCCCATCGGCATGACCCCAACTGGGAGACTCTCTTGGATCTTTTGGATCGCCTACACGCGCAGCAAACACCCGATGCGGGCAAGTTCATGGAGCAGGCAGCAGGGTTGTTTGAGCAGACGCTGAGCGACCCCTCGCGTGAGAAGCATCGGCAACTGATGACCCGGGCGTTTGCAATGGTGGAAGCGCCTTGCGTAAACCGGGCGCTGCATGCCACTGCGCCGAAGCTGGCGGCAAAGCTGTATCCCAATTCGGGCAAGGCGAAGGGGTCTTCGCTGGGCAACGCGGTGGTGATGCTGCTCTTGATGCTGGGTTCCGTGGTGATGGGTGGGGCGATGTTGAGCCACGCACCGTCGAACGATGCGATGGTGGCCATGAGCCAGGACGGCGCGACGCATGCCGCGGTTCGCGGGCGCGAGGCGAAGGGTGGACCGACGAATCCTCCTCCTCCACCGCCGACGGATCAGCAGACTTGAGGAAATATGTTGAATTGATTGGGTGGCACAGCACGGCCCGCAGCAGTGCTGTGTTTATCCTTTGATATTCAACATGCATTCGAGGGGTGAGATGAGAGATGATCATCGAACGCTCAAGCGTTTTGAAGAACCGGGGCATGCACGGTATCTGACGTGGTCTTGCTATGGTCAATTGGAGTTGGTCAATAACGAGCGGATCAGAGATGCTCTTCTTATGCGTCTTGGAGAATGCCGCACACCGATGTGAGGCGGTTGATTTGATTGTTGGTGTAACGGGACACAGCATTGCTTCGGGCCGTGCTGTTGTGCTACCCCTGGGATTTTTCGGTTCAGGTTGTGGGGGCGGCGACGGAGTCGTCGGATGGGGTGGGTTTGACGGGTTCGCCGGGGTGGAGGAAGGCTTGCTGGACTTCGTTGGTGACGGTGCGCATGCAGACGACGGCGACGTGGTCTTTGGCCTGGATGAGGGTGTCTGGGCGGGCGCTGATGACGCGCGTGCCGCGGAAGATCATGGCGGCCAGGGCGGTGGCGGGGAGGAGGATGTCGCCGATGCGTTTGCCGGCGGCGGGCGAGCCGGGGGCGATGTAAACCGTGTGGTAATACATGTCCAGATGGCGGGGTGCGTTCAGGTCGATGGCGATTTCGGGTTCGGGGATTTGCTCTTCCATGAGCCCAAGTTTCTTGACCGCCCACTTGATGGTTGCGCCGGGCATGAGGCCGCCGACGATGACCATGAAGAAGACGATGTTGAACATTCTGCGCATGTCATCGGTGAGTTGCTCGTTTGACGCCAGCAGGAGCAGCGGCGTGGTGGCGATGATGATGGGCACAGCGCCGCGGAGGCCCAGCCAGGCGACGCAGGCGATTTCATTGGCCTTGTAGCCAAAGGGTTTCAAGATGAGGGTGACGATCAGGGGCCGGGCAACGAAAGCCATGAAGAGGGCGAGCATGAGGCCCGGGTACCAGACCTCTTTGAGCTCCGATGGCGTGACCAGCAGCCCGAGCATGAGGAACATGCCGACCTGGGCGATCCAGGAGAGGGCATCGTGAATGCGGGTGAGGCTGCCGTGGTGGGGGATGCGGGAGTTGCCCATCACCAGGCCGGCCAGGTAGACCGAGAGGAAGCCGGAGCCTTCGATCATGGCGGGTGCGCCATAGGCCAGGAGGGCGACGCCGACGGAGATGACCGGGTAGAGGCCGGGTGTGGGCACCCGGATAAAGCGAAGGAGCACGGCGCCGAGATAGCCGACCCCCAGGCCAAAGAGGATGCCAAGGCTGATCTGCTTGAAGATGCTGAGGCCGGCATACCCCAGCATGGAGAGCTGGAAGCCTTTTTCCTGGTAGATCGGGTCGGTGAAGATGCCGATGGCGATGGTGGTGAGGATGACGGCGACGGGATCGTTCATCCCGGATTCGACTTCGATGGTGGCGGCGACTTTTTCCCGGAGTGCCACGCCGCGGAGAGAGGCGAAGACGGCGGCGGCATCCGTGGAGGAGACGATGGCGCCCAGGAGGAAGGCTTCCTTGTTGCCCATGCCAAGGAATTTTGCGCCGAGCATCATGACGAGGGCGATGCCAATGACGCCGAAAGTGGCGAGGGTGCCTGCGGGGGCCAGGACATGGCGGACGGTGGAGAATTTGGTGCTGTATCCGCCGAAGTAGAGGATGAGGACCAGGGCGAGGGTGCCAAGAGCGTAGGCGGCTTCATAATTGTTGAAGTCGAATTTACCCAGGCCGTCTTCGCCTGCGATCATGCCGACGGCGAGGAAGAGGAGGCCGACGGGAAGGCCAAGGCGCATGCCGAGTTTGGTGAGGAGGGCGCTGACGATGACGAGTGCACCGCCGACGGCGAGAACGATGCTGGCGAGGAGGATGGGGTCGATATCAAGCAATGGGGGGTCCGATTAATAAAGCTTCACAGGCGGGAGAATGATACCGGGTTGAGGAGCGGGATTCACGTTTGGCCGGGTTTCGCGGTGGGAGGCGGGCGCGTGACGGGTTCTCGGGAAAGAGCGGATTTAGGGAGATTTGCGACTGAAGGATTCACTTATGTCGGTGGAGGAGGTTGATCGGGAGCCGGCGGGACGGCATTACCCGGTACCGTGCCTTGTTTTTAAAGGTAGGCTTATCAGGGAGTCTGGGACTGCCGGCTGCGGCTGCCCAGGTTTTGAAAACGCAACGGGATTCCGGGACAGGCTTAGAAACCAGTCCCAGGCACCCCAAGTCATTTGCATGACAGCTCTATACATGGGATGAACATGACTGACGAACGCCCGAACTTGCTTTTGATCATGACGGACCAGCAACGCGGGGACTGCCTGTCGATTGATGGGCATCCGGTGCTGCGGACGCCGGTTTTGGATCGGGTGGCGTATACGGGGACCAGGTTCAAACGGGCGTATTCGACGTGCCCGGTGTGCATTCCGGCCCGGCGGAGCCTGATGAGCGGGCAGAGCCCGCAGACGCATGGGATGGTGGGGTACCAGGACGGGGTGGAGTGGGAGCCGGCGGCGACGCTGCCGGGGGAACTCAAAAAGGCGGGGTACCAGACGGGGATCGTGGGCCGGAACATGCACCTTTCGCCGGAGCGCAAGCGGTACGGCTTTGACAACATGGTGATCGCGGGTTGGCGGGGGGACTCGTGCGATTACAGCGCGTTTTTGAAAGGCCGGGCGGATGATGCGGCGGGGGGGTATTACGGCGGCGGGGTGATGCATAACGACTGGACGGCACGGCCGTGGCATATGGCGGACCATCTACATCAGACGTTTTGGACAGTGACGGAGGCGATCAAGTGGCTGGAGAGACGGGACCCGAGTTGTCCGTATTTTCTGGTGGTGTCGTTTTTGGCGCCGCATCCGCCGCTGAACCCGCCGGGGTTTTATATGGAGCGGTATCTGCGGACGGGGGTGGATCATCCGGTGATCGGCGGATGGGCCAAGGCTCCGGAGAATGATGGGCTTGGGGTGTCGCCGGAAAGCTCCGAGGTGGATTTGCAGGGAGAGATGTTGAACTCCTGCCGGGCTGCGTATTACGGGCACATCAACTTCATTGATGATCAGATCAACCGGCTCTTGAATCCGGTGACGCGGCCGATTGGGCGAAACACAATTGTGTCGTTCACGTCCGACCATGGCGAGATGCTGGGGGACCATTACAAATTCAGAAAGAGCCTGCCGTATGAGGGATCGGCGAGGATCCCGCTGCTGTTTTCGGGGCCGGGGATCAAGGCCAAGCAGGTGGATGAGCACCCGGTGTGCCTGGAGGACATCATGCCGACGATGCTGGATCTGGCGGGCGTGGCGATTCCGGCGTCGGTGGAGGGCCGGAGCCTTGCGCCGATTTTACGAGGGGAGACGGGTGGGGCGTGGCGGGACTATCTGCATGGCGAGCATGCGTGGCGCCCTCACTACCTGACAGACGGGAAGATGAAGTTCATCTGGGACCCGATGACCGGAAATGAGCAGTTGTTCAATCTGACGGATGACTCCAATGAGATCATCGATCTGAGTCAGAGCGAGGATTGGCGCGCCGAAGTGGAGACGTGGCGTTCGCGGCTGGTGAAGCGGCTGGGAGGACGGCCGGAGGGCTTTGTGAAGGATGGGAAGCTGGTGACGGGAGCGAAGATGGCGGCGCTGATCCCAAGGTGA
>CAZIWA010000211.1:0-5550 GCA_964542875.1 uncultured Phycisphaeraceae bacterium | reverse complement strand
TTCCGCATCGTTCTCGGTTTCGCCCAGTTCCTGGGCGATCTCCTCGATCGACGGCCGGTACCCCAGCTTCTGCGTCAGCACTTCGGTGATCTTTTCCACCTGCGTCTGCCGTGCCCGCACCAGCCTCGGCGCCCAATCCTGTTTGCGCAGTTCATCGAGCATCGCGCCGCGGATCCGCTGCACGCAATACGTTTCAAACTTCACGCCTCGGCTGGGGTCAAACGCTTCCACGGCCTCTTTAAGGCCCCAGAAGCCCGCGGAGTTCAAATCCTCCACGTCCACCTCGTCCACCAGCTTCGAGTGAAGACGCTCCGCGGTGTACCTGACCAAAGGCCAGTAAAACACCACAAGCTCATTCCTGAGCTCTTCAGAGCGCTGTTCAATGAACCCAACCCAAGTTTCGTTGATGGATTTAGCTGTCGTCTTCCCTGACGGCAGCCGATCCGTAGACCGGGACCTTGCCATGGTCACTCCTTGACCCGAGCCTGATGTCGTACACGCCTCCATGCGTGTTTCGCCCCGACATCGGCGGACCTTTTCAGACAAACCCGGCTTCCTGGCCAGATCTGCCTCTTTGGCGACAAGTGTCTTTGGCTAGAAAAACACCCGTCACCCCGACCGACACAAACGCCCAACCCAATCACCGCACATGACCAGATCAAGCGTCTAAATCAGAAACCCCTAAAATCGACCCTACTTTGGATTAAAACACCACAACCCGATGCCTGTTCAGCATCGATTCGCAACCGTTCTCATCCATGGGATGGGCCAAAGTCGAGCACTCCATTGCCCGCTAAGGGTTTCCTTGCAAAGTATGTTACTCGAACACAATCCAAATTAAAGACAGATATTCCCCGATACCCCCGATGTTGGCAGATTCTCACATTCCGTCGTAAATACCCTCCAGAAAACCAATTACAGAAAATATTGACATGTTGAAAAGTCAAAGCCAATAACTGAATTTATAAGAATTTTTGAATAATTCTGGAAATGAACAGGGTTCATGTCATCAAACTTAATCCAACCACCCCAACCCCGCTTCGAATCTCCCCGCCTTACATCATCGGCCACACTCCCGCACCCACTTGAATGTTTCACAATTTTTAACCATTACCAGGGTAAAAGCACTCGATGATGGCCCACGCGCTCGGGTTATCGGGGGGCGGGTTGTCGGGCGTCTATCTGGAGCCCAAAGGGGAATCATGCCGCAAAATGGCATTCACCCTGAATGGCATGAACTTGATCGAAGCCCCCGATAACCCGAAAACCCGATACCCCGGGCGCATGTGCCGACAAATAACCCCAAATGCTTTCCCCCCCAGAATCTCGCTCGCCCCACGCATAACAACTCCCTCTTCCTCTGACCAGACCCCAGACCCTAGACCCCAGCCCCTTCTTCCCATTAGAATCCCCCCATGCCCACCCCCCTGCGCATCATCAACGGCAAGCTCTACGACCCCGCCTCCAACATCCACGGCGAAACCCGCAACCTCCTCGTCGAAAACGGCAAAGTCGTCTCCCAATTCTCCTCCCCCGCCATCGCTCCCAAAACCATCGACGCCAGCAACTCCGTCATCATGCCTGCGGGCGTGGAAGTCCACTCCCACGTTGCCTCCCTCCCCATCAACACCGCCCGTGTCATCCAGTCTGTCTCCGGTTACGACACCATCGTCCCCACGCCCCAGGAGGCCGGCCGGCTCTATTCCCTCATGGGCTACGCCACCGTCATGGAGCCCGCGGTCACACCGCAGGGCGCAGCCACGTCCCACCGCCAGCTTGATCGCCTGCCCAACCTCGACGCCGGCATCCTCGTCCTCATGGGCAACCACGAAGCCCTCATCGACCGCCTCGCCGAGCAGGACATCGACGGCGCAAAATCCATCGTCCGCGCCCTCCTTCACGAGTCCAACGCCTTCGGCATCAAAGCCGTCAACCCCACCGGCGTCGCCGCCTGGCGGCGAGACCCCTCCCGCCACCACGTCGATTCCCTCGATGACACCATCCCCGGCACCGCCATCTCCCCGCGCACCATGATCGGCTTCCTGGCGGACATCGCCGACGAACTGGGCCTTTCCCACGGCGTTCACGTCCACGGCCCGCAGCTTGGTGAACCCGGCAACGTCGACATCACCGCCGCCCTCATCCACGCCATGCAGGGCAAGCGCCTCCACCTGGCCCACCTCCAGTACTACGCCTACACCAAAACCAAAAAAGGCGGCTTCAAAAGCAGCCCGGACACCCTGCTCTCCGCCTTGGCGCAAAACCCCCGCATCACCGTCGATCTCGGCATGGTCAGCTTCGGCCCCGCCTTCACCGCCACCGCAGACCTCCCGCTTGAACACGCGCTTTACCGCCACGTCGGCGTCCCCGGCAAGCCCGCCCACTTCTTTGAGTCCGGCAATGAAGACTGCTTCGGCATCATGCCCCTGGTCCACACCCACGACAACCCCACCCACGCCATCCAATGGGCCACGGGCCTGGAGCTCGCCCTCCTGGCCCCGGACCCCACGCAAATCTCCCTCACCATCGACCACCCCAACGGCGGATCCTTCCTCAACTACCCTCACCTCATCGGCCTGTTAATGTCCAAGCCCATGCGCGATGAGCAGCTCAAAGGCGCACACCCCAACGCCGCCAAACGCACCGGCCTGGCTTCCATCACCCGCGAATACACGCTTTCGGAAATCGTCTCCATCACCCGCGTCGCCCCCGCCAAGGCCTTGGGCCTTAAAAACAAGGGCCATCTCGCCCCCGGCGCAGATGCGGACATCGCCATCTATCCTGACAAACCCTCCGACCCCGTCTCCATGTTCTCCCGTGCGCAGTACACCATCAAAGCCGGCCACATCCTGGTCGAAAACGGCCAGCTCACCACGCAATCTCCCGGCCTCCGGCTCTCTTCCGGCACCGCACCAGACCCCCAGGGCCAAACCCTCGTCAACCAATGGCTCAACGCCTCCGGCGCCTGCACCGGCGTCTAAAACACCAAGACCCACATCATGAAAAAACACCGCTGGGACGAAATGCTCCCCCACGAGTTCCTCGAAGCCCAAAACGCCTTCAACGTCTGCTACATGCCCTACGGCCTCGCCGAGCCTCACGGCGGATTCAACGCCCTCGGCCTCGACTTCCACAAGGCCGCAGGCATCGTCAACCAAACCGCCAAAACCTTCGGCGGCATCGTTGCTCCAGACTTCGTCTGGCACATCCAGGACCTCCCCGAATTTCACGACAACGCCCAAGGCCGCGGCTGGCTCTGCGATGTCGGCGTCAAACGCTCGCTCGCCTCCTCGCTCCCCTACGACCTCTTCCTCCAAAACGTCCTCTATCACATCCGCGCCATCGACGCCGCCGGCTTCAAAGCCGCAGTCCTCGTCACCGGCCACGGCGGCGGACTCGAAGCCAACATGCGCCTCCTCGCCGACTTCTACCTCCGCAAAACAAACTCCCCTCTGCGCATCAAAGCCCTCATGGACTTCTCCCTCATCGATGCTGATCTCCCTCACCGCGGCGACCACGCGGGCATCACCGAAACCTCCCAGCTCATGGCCCTCCACCCCCACATGGTCGACCTCTCCAAAACCACCGCCCCCGCCGAGCTGGGCGAAAAATTCGCCGGCTTCGTCGACTTCTCTTCCCCCAAACTCCCCTCCAAGGAAATCGGCGAAAAAATCATCGCCTCCCAGGTCAAAAATCTCGGCGCTCTCGCCCAATCGCTCCTCGCCACCCACACCCCCAACCCCACTTGGCGCGCCCCCTCCCACAACGATACCGCCGCCATCTGGACCCGCTTCGAACGTGCCACCCGCCGCTACTGGTACGGCTCCTACAAAGAACAACCCAACCCCACCTTCCCCGGTTGGGACGCCCTCGCCGAATAACCCACGCAAATATTCCCAGGCAGGTCAGATCGGGCGTCTTCGTCGCAATCCGATCTGCCGTTTTACGACCGTAATTCAATTCCCCGGCGGCTGGAATCACTCAGCACCCGTCTGCCAAACCCCACCATATAAATCTTGCTCTCAGCCCAATCCTCATTGTTCGTCCCTCATCCTTTTAATCTGAGTCAAAAAAATCCGCTCCCCTCTTCGTTCCATAGTCATGGTTTAGCAGCCTTCCCTCCCCGTCACCCCAAACAAAGCTAAAATCCCCCCAATTCCTTCCCATAGGTTCCCCATGAAAAAATCCCCCAGTGCCTTCCTCGCTTTCGATCTCGGCGCCGAATCCGGCCGCACCATTCTCGCCGTCCTGAAAAACGACAAGCTCACCACCACCGAGATCAACCGCTTCTCCACGCTCCCGGTTCAGACCCCCACCGGCCTCCACTGGAACATCCTCCACATCTGGGCAAACCTCAAGGAAGGCCTCCGCCTCGCCGCCATTGAAGCCAAGAAACAAAAGCTCTCCATCGTCAGCCTCGGTGTGGACACCTGGGGCGTCGACTGCGTCTACATCAATAAATCCGGCGAGCTCATCGGCCTGCCTTACACCTACCGCGATCCGCGCAACATCCCCGCCGAACAGACCATCCTTAAGAAAGTCGGCCGCGAAAAAGTCTACGCCGCCACCGGCATCCAGTTCATGTTCTTAAACACCCTGAACCAGGTCTTTGCTCAAAACACTTCCGACCCCAACGTCCTCAAGACCGCCGACAAGCTTCTTTTCATCCCCGACCTCCTCCACTTCTGGTTCTCCGGCAAGCCTGTCGTCGAAGCCACCATCGCTTCCACCTCGCAGATGATCAACCCCAAAACCGGCAAATGGGCAACGCCTCTCTTAAAAGAGCTCGGCCTTCCCACCCATATGTTTTCCGCGACGGTCCCCGCCGGCACCAAAATCGGCCAGCTCCGTCCTGAGCTTGCCGCCGAAGCGGGCCTCAAGCCCATCGACGTCATCATCCCCGGCACGCATGACACCGCCAGCGCCGTCGCCGCAGTCCCTGTCGAAGCCTCCTACCTCGCATCCGGCAAGTGGGCATATCTCTCCTCCGGCACCTGGTCCCTCATGGGCGCCGAGCTTGATAAGCCCATCGTCTCCCCCGCCAGTCTCGAAGCCGGCTTCACCAACGAAGCAGGCGTCGGCGGCAAAATCCGCTACCTCAAAAACATCGCCGGCCTCTGGCTCGTCCAGGAAGTCAAGCGCGACCTCGCCAAGCACGGCCAGGACATCTCCTACGCCGACCTCACCAAGCTCGCCGTCCTCACAAAGCCTTTCAAAACCCTCATCGATCCCGGCCACATTCCCTTCGCCTCACCCGGCGACATGCCTGCCAAGATCCGCGCCTTCGCCAAGGCCACCGGCCAGCCCCTCCCCAAAACCCCGGGCGAACTCGTCCGCTGCTGCCTTGAATCCCTCGCCCTCACCTACCGCAACACGCTCATCGGCCTGGAAAAACTCACCGGCAACCAATTCGACCTCCTCCACATCGTCGGCGGCGGCGGTCAAAACATCCTCCTTAACCAGATGACCGCCGACGCACTCGGCAAGCCCGTCATCGTCGGCCCCTTCGAAGGCACCGCCATCGGCAACGCACTCACCCAGGCCATCGGC
>CAZIWA010000210.1:0-5568 GCA_964542875.1 uncultured Phycisphaeraceae bacterium | reverse complement strand
AATCTTGTGAAAAACACTTTCTTGCCCCCTCTCCCACCAGGGTAAAAGCATTTGGAGTATTTGTCGGCACATGCACCCGGGGTATCGGGTTTTCGGGTTATCGGGGGGCTTCGATAAGTTCATGCCACTCAAGGTGAATGCCGTTTTGCGGCATGATCCGCCTTTGGGTTCCTCATGGACACCCGACAACCCGACAACCCGTCACCCGGGCGCGTGGGAAATCGACAAATGCTTTTACCCTGCCTCTCCCACTGACAGAGGATTGGGGTGAAGGTCAATACGGTTCAATGAAGCCTTTGCACCTCATCCGTAGTGCTGAAGGCACGGCCTTATTACAGCCAGGGTCGCAGCGCTTCTGAGCGCGTAGGCCCTGGTAAACATATAAAAACGATGCTCTTGCACGCGCCTGCGTCCAGGCCAATCAACCTGTAACGACTCAATTCCCTCTCCCCGCTCTTTTTGGCCTTTTCATCCCTAACTCAACCGGGTTGGGGTAAGGGCCGCCATCAAATCCAAACACCCCTTTGATCAAGCACCGCCTTCACCTGAAGCATTCTCCCCACGCCGTGAAGTCCCTTCCTCCTCCCCAGCCTTCACCGCCCGGTCCCCACCACCCACCAGCTTGAACATCACCACCCGGCGTGAAGGCGGCCCCAGCGATGCCTCATGGTTCGACGCCTGCCATACATTCCCGATCGCGTCAGTCACCAGATCCTTGTCCTCGATCGGTTCCCGATTCCCGTACATATGCTGCGACACATCCGTCATGAATCCCGGCACCCACGCCGAAGGCCGCTCGCCCTTCATGAACACTTCCAGGTCCGGCAGGCCCAGTTGCCCATTGCCCAGCGTATCCAGCAGCCACCACCGCTGGCCATGGTCAAACTCCCGACGATTCACCCAAAGCGCCAGCGGACGCACCTCGCGCTTCTGGCATTGCTCCAGTGTCCGCGCCATCCCATCCCGGTCAATGATCAACTCCGCTGCCGGGTTCAGATAGGCCACCGCCCCAGGCATGTCCAGCAGTGTCAACACCATCCAGGACATGAACTCCAGCTCTCCATACCAGTCCCGCGCCTTGGGGTCCGGCCCCGCCCCCTCGCCATCCCAGGGCGCCAGCAGCCGCAGCCTCACATATGCCTGATGCTCCTGCGCCCGTCCGCTCTCTTTTTGGTTTGCATGAAGCTGCTTGATCGCCCGTTCTAACGCTCCCGGATAGCAGTGCCCGCCCAGCGCCCCAAGCGTCCTCGCCAGATACCTCCGCGCATCCTGGTCAGGGTCGCCCAGCGTGTCATCCCAGGGCTCATTCACCACGTCGATCACCACCCGGCTGCCCGCCCACTTGGGGTAGCTCACCGTCAGCCATTTCTCCGCCAGCACAAACGGCCGCGCATCCAGGTCCGGCTTGCTGATCACCGTAGGATCAAACGCATCGGGAAACAACACTTCCGCAGGCCCAGAGCCCACCTCAAGGGTGTACCCCTGCAACCCCCTGACAATCTCTTCCAATGCCATCGGCGCCTTTAACAGCACGCAGAAACATTGCTCAAATAAGGGTTCAGACACCTGTTCCCCCATCCCGTTCAGCGTAAAACATCACATCCACACATGACCCCTTTTCATCTGTTTACATTGTAACGGAAAAACTTTTTCGCATGACAAACATTTAAACGCATTTAGATTACTGAAAACACATACAAACCCTCAAAATGACAACATCTTGTCATCAGGAAAGTGTTAGCTTTATTTGCCGATGCAGAATGTTGAAAAAACCTTCCCCAGCACATCATCCGGCGTCATCGCCCCGCCAAGCTCACCCAGATGGTCCAGGCACACCCGGCATCCCTGCGCAATCAATTCCGGCCGCCCAAGCTGCCGCGCCGCTTTGTCCTTCTCCGCGCGCTCCACAGCCCGCTCCAGCCCGTCAAGCGCCTTGCGCAGGCACGCCTCATGCCGAGGCCGCAGCACCAGCGTCTCCCCCGTCAGGCTCACCGCCCGGTCCCCCAGCCGCTGTGCCAGCATCTCCCGCAGCAGGTCCATCCCCTGCCCCGTGTGAGCGCTCACAGCCAACCCCTCGCCTGCCGCACCCGGCACGCAATCCGCTTTGGTCATCACCAGCGCCCACGGCACGCCTGCGGGCAGCCTGTCGGGCCCCGGCTGCGTCTCACGGGCCTGCGTCGGGTCGATCAGCACCAGGGCCAGGTCCGCCTCGGCGATCGCCATAGCCGCCGCCTGCTGCGCCTGCCGGTCGATCCACCCCGCCGGGTCATCTAAGCCCGCCACGTCCACCAGCATCACCTGCACCGGCTGCCCCGTCTGCGTCACCAGTGTCAGCGGCTCCTCAATCACATCCCGGGTCGTCCCCGGCGTCGCGCTGATCACCGACCGCGTACGCCCCAGCAGCCGGTTAAACAGCGTGCTCTTGCCCGCGCTTGGCATCCCCACCAGCACCACCTTCGCCGGCGCATCCACCTGGCCCCACGCCCGGCTGTTGTTGAGCAACCCCGCCAGATCATCGCGCACCCCACACAGCTCTTTGTACAGCCGCGCCGGCGCAATCGGCACCACATCATCCTGATCCGTAAAATCGATCCCCGCTTCCACCAGCGCCAGCAGCGTGGACACCCGATCCACCAGACCTCTCGCGGTCTGCCCCAGCACCCCGGACGTCAGCACGCGTGCCGCGGCCAGTTGCGCATCATTGGTCGCGCCAATGGCCCCTGCAATGCCTTCGGCCTGCGTCAGGTCGATCTTCCCCGTTTGAAACGCCCGGTACGTAAATTCGCCGGGCTCCGCCATCCGCGCCCCATGTGCGATCGCGCTGTGCAGTGCGCGCTCCAGCACGCCAGGGTTCCCCGGCAGCAGCAGTTCCACCACATCCTGCCCGGTAAAGCTCGACGGCGACTGATACACCGTAGCCAGCGCCGGCATCCGTTTCGCGCCCAGCACCAGGCTCACCCCCACCGCCACCCGGCCAGGCAATCCCACCAGCCGCGGCCGCCCCGCCATGCGCCCCGCCACCCCCAGCGCATCCGGCCCCGACACGCGCAAAATCCCCCGCGCCGACCTCCCCGCCGGCGAACTCACCGCCACAATCGTGTCATCAATCACATGCACAACAAAACCTCTCTAACCCCCTCTCCCCTCGGAGAAGGCTGGGGTGAGGGCCATCCACGCCTGCCTCACATCGCCACCCAACTCTATCCCACCCCCAACCGCCAACCTCTGAACTCTTGACACGGGACACAGGACGCAAGACACGGGACACGGCACCCTCCTCCGCCCCCTCTTCAAGCCCCCAGCTCTCCCACCGTCGGAATCTTCGCAAACACATTGTTCTCGCATGAGTCCCGTGCGCTCAGGCACATCGAAGCGCTCACCAGACCGTCATAAAGGTTCGCGTCAGGCGCCTTCTGCTGGCGGATCAGGTCGATGTACATCTGGCAGAGAATCGCATCGCCCCCGCCGTGCCCGCTGGTCGCCTTCACGCTGATTTCATCCACCCGGTCGGCGTTCTTGTGGTGGTCGACCACACGGATCTTATCGGTGTACCAGTCAAAGTGCAGGGTGCCGTCGTACCCGGTGATCGTCGCGCCCCGCTGCCCCGTGGCTTTCCGGGAGATGAAGTTTTGCGAATACGCCACATGCGCATCGGACTCATATTTCATGATCGCGCTGCCCGCATCTTCATTGCGGATCTCTTTGCTGAACGCGCAGTAGTGGTCTTCAAACTTCGCAAACGGGTAGCTCATGCTGCCGTCATCGCCCCGGGCCTTTTGAATCTTGGGGCTCTCCGGGCACGTCTCGGTCTTGTCGCACTTGGAGCAGGTCAGGTCATGAGGCATGTCCCCGCCATACACCTTGTGCGTGTACATCGCGGCAATCGTCTCCGCCCGTTCGCTGCCCATGATCCGATTGATGTAGTCAAAATCGTGCGTCGCCTTCTGCAGCCACAGCCCGCCCGTTTCGTTGTAGTTCCGGTACCAGCTTCCAAAGTACACGCCGCCGTACGGCACGTTGTTGAATGCCTGCACCTGCGTCAGCGTCCCCAGCCGGCCCGAACGAATGATCTCCAGCGCCGTCGTGAACACCGGGCTCACCCGAAGCGGGAACGACACCACCACCCGGTCCTCTTTGCCCTTGTACGCCTTCGCCAGCGACTTCACCTGGTCCCACGTGATCGCAACCGGCTTCTCCAGGAAAAGCGGCAGCCCAAACTGCGCAATCCTCACCGCGTAAGGCGTATGCAGGTTGCACCGCGTGCCGATCAGAAACCCGTCATACTGCTCAACGTTCTCAAGCATCTTCTCCACATCCGTGTACATCTTCACGGAATCGGGGTCTTTGTTGAGCTCTTTTTCCTTGATCGTCTTGCGCGCTTTGTCGTGCGACGGATCGGTCACCGCGGTCACCTGAAGCTCAGGATCCATCTTGCACATCTGGGCCAGCATGCCCGAGACACGTCCGCCCAAACCAATAACGGCAATTTTCAACATGGATCGTCCTCTTGTAGGGTATCTGCTCCGGCCCGGCCTTTGATTCTCACGCAAACATAACCTAAACTGTCGGGTCTTTTGGTCCCGGGGGATACATGGAGGATCGATCATGACAACCAAGTCAACAACCGTCAAACCTTCTGGCATGCCTGATGTCCAGGCCAGCCACGACAGCCGAAACGTTCCCATTGAAAAGGTCGGCGTCAAGAACATCACCTACCCCATCACGCTCCACTGCCCCGCCACCAACGGCGTCCAGCACACCGTGGCCAGCGTGAACATGTACGTCGGCCTGCCCCACTACCAGAAGGGCACGCACATGAGCCGGTTCCTCGAAGTGCTCAACAAGCACCACGAGTCCATCCGCTCCAACGACATCATGAAGATCTGCGACGACATGCGCGTCCGCCTCGAAGCGGAAACCTCCCTGCTGGAACTCAAGTTCCCCTACTTCATCCACAAGAAGGCCCCCGTCACCGGTTCCAAGGGCATGCTCGACATCGTCGTCACCTTCGAGGCCACCGCCTCGGCCAAGGGCCACGACTTTGTCATGGGCATCAAGGTTCCCGCCACCAGCCTCTGCCCCTGCTCCAAGGAAATCTCCGCCTACGGCGCCCACAACCAGCGCTGCGAAATGGAAGTCAAAGTCCGCTTCGCCGAAGGTCAGTTCATGTGGATCGAAGAACTCTTCGAGCTCGTCGAAAAAGGCGCCAGCGCCCAGGTCTTCGCCGTCCTCAAGCGCCCCGACGAAAAGTTCGTCACCGAGCAGGCCTACGACAACCCCAAGTTCGTCGAAGACATCGTCCGCGACCTGGCCGTCGCCCTGGACAACGAACCCCGGATCGCCTGGTACACCTGCAACTCCGAAAACTTCGAGTCCATCCACAACCACAACGCTTTCGCCCACGTCGAACGCGACAAGCGCGTCAAATAACAACCCCAACATCCTAATAACCCACTTCAACGCGGCTTCCAAAAAGCCGCGTTGTCACATCCCTCACTGGCACTTCTTACCCCCTCTCTCTCTTTGGGCTGATCATGACCCAAGTTTCTGGAAGACATGGCAAGCGAC
>CAZIWA010000209.1:0-5604 GCA_964542875.1 uncultured Phycisphaeraceae bacterium | reverse complement strand
TGACAACACACAACAACACGGTAAAATACCTCTAGCGCGCAGGCCAATGTTGTCCTACGCTATCGACGGTTCCCATGTCTTCACGTCTAAAAGGTTCCGAAATGAAACACGTCACCCACCCGGGTCAATCGGGATTCAGCCTTGTCGAATTGCTGGTGGTGATCACCATTGTCGCGATCCTTATCGCACTTGTCGCCCCTTCTCTGCGCAATGCGCGTGAAGTGGCAATGCAGGCGCGTTGTGGCGCTCAACTTCGTTCCAGCAACAACGCCATGATGGCCTACGCCGCCGATTACCGTGAATGGGGCCCCACCTCTGTCACCTGGAATTGTCCCTCGGCCTATTACGACGACGGCGATAACCCCTGGGTCGATGATTATTTCGGCTCCGGACCCAACCTACGCTGCCCCACCGACTTCCCCGTCGGCAACACCAAAGCCGTCGGCGGCCAACGCTGGCGTGGTGCCCTCATCTCCTCGTACCACATGCTCTTTGGTTTGGGCGCATCGCTCAACAATCCATCCACCGCCGGCGACCACACCGACGTCTGGTGGGGCTGGCGCATGAGCAGGCCCGACTACTTCACCAGCGCAGACCCCACCTACGCCCCCGTCCCCCGGCTGAGCCTCATGGGCCGCCGCTCCAGCTACACCAACAAAGCCAGGAACCTGACCTACACCGCCCAGCTCATGGTCCCCTCTGAGCAACCCCTGGCTGTCGATGGCTACCACTCCGGCAGCACCTCCACCACCACCAATTACCGCACCTTCTATGGCGCCGGCCCCGGCTCCGGCAGTGACAGCACACCCGCCCGTGTCAACCGGCCCGTCATGCATCAATTCCTCGAAGGCGTCAATGTCCTCTATGGCGACGGCCATGTCGCCTGGCGCAACGACACCCAGATCACCTACAAACTCAAACTCGTCTCTGGCAACTCCGTCGCCGTCTTCTGGTAAGCCAAACGCGCAGACGGGTCTGGCAGTCCCGCGTCGAAGAAAAAGAAAAGAGGTCCGGAGTCTCAGACTCCGGACCTCTTAGTTTTAGATGGGGCTTTGAACTCTGGTCCTCGACACGGGGCGCAAGACGAGTAACACGGGACTCTGATCGGCTTCCCAGCCGGTCAGAGCGCCACCACCAGCCGGTCGCGCCCCTGCTTCTTGGCCACATACATCGCCTGATCGGCCAGCTCAATCAACCGCTCCGCCGTCAGCGCCTGCGCCACGGTCTCCGTGCACGCCAGGCCAAGGCTGGCCGTTACCGACAAAAAGTCCTCGCCGATGGGCACCCGGATGCTTCTAATCGCCCGCTGCATGCGTTCTGCCACCAGTCGGCCTTCATCCAGCGTGGTCCGATGGAGAATCACGGCAAACTCTTCTCCGCCGTACCGGCAGGAGGCATCCGTCGAGCGCGAAACCGCCCGAATGGCCTTGCCCGCTGCCGTAAGCGTTTCGTCGCCGATACGGTGTCCATGCTTGTCGTTGATCTGCTTGAAATGGTCCAGATCCACCATCACCAGCGAAAAGTGCTGCCGGTAACGCGCCAGGTTGGAGATCGCCAGTTCCAGCGCCTGCGTAAAAGCGGCCCGGTTGCCAAGGCCCGTCAGCGGATCGATCGTGGAGTTTTCCTTCAGCAGATCGATAAGCCGTTTGGACCTTAGCGCCGCGCGAACGCGCGCCTGCAGCTCAACCACTTCAAACGGTTTGGTGATGTAGTCCGCACCGCCGGAATCCAGCGCCCGCACGATCAGCGTCACGCTGCGTTCCCCCGTGAGGAAGATGATGGGAATATCCCGCGTCTCCTCCTGATCCTTAAGCATCCTGCACAAATCCAGCCCATTGGTGCCGGGCATATCAAAGTCCAGCAGAATCAAATCCGGCTGGCTCTGCTTGACCATATCCATCGCCTTGGTCGAATCCTGGCAGTGAAGCACCTGTTCGGCGATCCCTTCCAGGTGAAAGGACATCACCCGCTGAACCTGCTCGTCATCGTCGATCACCAGGATGCTGACTTGGGTTTTGCTCATGTGTTGCCCCAGGATATGGGTTAGGGAAAGTGTTTGGGGACCTTTTTTACTTATCGACCGTTTATTGCATTATCCTGTCGGCGCTGCGGCGCGAAGTAAGCGAATCAGCCGTCCCACCTTCGCGTCGATCTCTTCAATCGGCGCGTTTTCCGTGATCAGCTTTTCACTGGCCCCTGCGGTCTCGGTAATCGTTGGGAAGCCGTAATTCCCCGCCGTCCCCTTAAGTCGGTGGGTCATAAACCTCAACTGCTGCGTATCGCGCGCGTCCAGCGCTTTTTGCAGTTGGTCCGCAGTCTCCGGCATGGCCTCGATATACGCCTTCAAAAGCGGCGCGAAACGCGGGTTGGTCGCAAGCGCTTCGGGCAATGCCGGCTTCAAAACCGCGGGAACATCATCGTTATTCGACGCCGCAGCGGGCACCGGCTTGGGCTTGACGGCTTCAGCCTTCTCGCCCACGCCAGACAACGACCCGGAGCTCTTGGATACGCCCGACACCGTGGCGCTGGCATCCACGCCCTTGGCCCCGGGCTTCACCTGGCTCGCACCGCTCTGCACCCCGGAAACCGGGCCCGAAACAGGCTTGCTCACCATCGTCGAACCGGAAGTCACACCAGACGCATTGGCGCCCGGCAGTGAGCCCGAATCCGTTGCCACCTTGCGCTGGCCTGAATCACCGCCCGAAGCATCAGGCGGCATCAATGCCGTCAGATCCCCATCCACCGGCTGAGGCGGCGAACTGCTCGTCGACAGCAGCACATCAATCGTCAGCCGCTTCACTTCCTTGTACAACACATCCGCCACGATCGGCTTGGATACATACCCATCGCAACCCGCCGCCAGGCAGCGGTCCTGATCGCCCGCCATTGCAAACGCCGTCAACGCGATGATCGGGATTTCCACCCCTTCCTCGCGCAGTGTCTTAGTCGCGGTGTACCCGTCCATGATCGGCATCTGCATGTCCATCAGGATCAGGTCAAAACCCACAGAATCGCGTTTGCTCACCACGCGCACGGCCTCGGCGCCGTCGCTGGCCAGCGTCACCTTCGCACCCACTTCTTCCAGCAGGAAGGTGATGATCTTCTGGTTATCCGGGTTGTCGTCCACCACCAGGATGGACTTGCTCGCCAGATCAGGCCGGCCCTCGCCCGCAGGCATCACAGACGACGCCTCGCTGTGGCTCACCGGCCCGGAAATCAGCTCGATATCCGAATCGCGCCCGATCGGGATGGACGCGGTAAACGTCGACCCCTTGCCGAACTCCGACACCACCGTGATGTCGCCGCCCAGCATGCGCGCCAACCGTCGCGAAATCGCCAGCCCCAGGCCCGTGCCCGGCTTCCTGGGCGCATCATGGCTCTGCACCTGGGAGAAGTTGTTGAACAGTAGCCCGATCTTGTCCGCGGGAATGCCCGGCCCGGTGTCTTCCACCGACACCCGCAGCACGGCTTCACCACCGGGGTGCCGCTCAAGCGAGGCGCTGATCGTCACGCTCCCCTTATCCGTGAACTTCACCGCGTTGTTCGTCAGGTTCAGCAAAATCTGCTTAAAGCGAAGCGGATCCGTATAGATCGTCTTGGGAATGCGCGTGTTGTACGCCTTCTTCATCTCGATCACTTTTTCGCGCGCCAGCGGGCTAAACAGCATGAAAACGGATTCCATGATGTCCACCAGGCTCACGCCCGAACGCCGGATCGAAAGCTGCCCCGCCTCGATCTTCGACAAGTCCAGCAGGTCATTGATCAGCGAAAGCAGGTGATCCGCGTTACGCCGGATCTGCTTGCCCCACGACTGATAGTCTTCGCTCCGCTGCCCTGAGCGCAGCAGCATGTCCGCGTAACCCACGATCGCCGTCATCGGCGTCCGGATTTCATGGCTCATGTTCGCCAGGAATTCGCTCTTGAACCGGCTGGCCCGTTCTGCTTCCTGCAGCGCTTCCTGCAGTTTGACCGCGGTCTCTTCACGCTCGCGCTCGGCGATCTTCCGTTCCACCGCGCGCGCAAACCCATCAAGAATCGTACGCAGCAGCACCAGTTCTTCGCCGTACCACACCCGCGGACCGCGCCGCTCCACGATCAGCAGGAACCCCGACAGCTTGTTCATGATGAAAAACGGCAGCACCAGCGCCGCAGCGGCCCGGTCATCCAGCAAGCCCGCGCGCAATAGCGGCCCAAGGTCCTGGTCTTTCTTGATGTCTTCGACGATCAGCACATCACCCGTTCGCAGCCATTCCGTCACTGTCGCCCACGCCGCCGTGGGAATCGGGTCGGATTCATGCGCCACCGCCCCCAGATCGTTGGACCAGTCGTGCGTCCGGATCGCCGAGCGCATATTGTCGGCGAACCGGTAAATCGACACCCGGCCCACATCCAGGAACTCCCCGATTTCCTGAAGCATTGTCAGGCTCGGCTTGTCCATGTCGTTGTTGGAAAGGAACGTCGCCGTCACGTGGCTGGCAATTTCCTGCAGCTGCGCCAGCCGGCTGTTTCTCACCTCGGCCCGGTGCCGGAGAATCGCCGTGCCCATCGTCGTCGCGATGGATTCGATAATCGTGACTTCCGTCTGGCTCCAGCCCGGCGTCGTCTCGTAGCGTTCAAGGATCATGAAGCCCCAGAACTGCCCGTCCACCAGGATCGGCACCAGCACGGCGCTCTTGATCCCGTCCCCCATCTCAAAAAATTCCAGCAGCCTCAGGTCGGACTTGGGGCTGATGAATACCGACTGCCCGCGCTCCAGGGACCTGCGCGTATCCGCCGGCATCAGCCCAAGCTGCTTGGGACGGAACTTGCCCGCCCCCAGCTTGCTGGCCAGCATGCCGGAAACCCAGCCGTACGTTTCGGTGATCTCCCAGCTTGTCACCGCGCCTTCTTTGATGTTTTCCAGCACGCGCACGCGGTCGATCGACCCGGCGCCGGCGATCAATTCCAGCGCATGCACAAACGTCCGGTCCGTCACCTGCTCTGAAAGCAGTGCCTGCGATGCCAGGGCAAAGCCCGCCAGCACCCGGTCGGTCTGTTTCAGGCCTTCTTCAACGGTCTTCAGGTGCGTCACGTCCACCGTCGCGCCCGAAAGCGTAAGCGGTGTGCCGTCGGCATCCCGCTCCAGCACGCCGGAGCTCACCACCCAAAGGTAAGTCCCGTCCTTTTTCCGGATCCGGTACTGCATCTGCACTTCGCTGCGCTTGGACCGGTAAAAGTCCTGCAGCTCGCGAAGCACCCGGTCCCGGTCGTCGGGATGGATCTGCCGGTAATACGAATCATGGTCAAACTCCGTCTCACCCGGCTCATAGCCGAGCTGGCGGTAGGACTGCGGCCCGAAATAATGCTTCTGCAAACGAAGATTGAAGTGGTAGATGCCGATGTTGGACCCGCGCACCGCGCGATCCATCATGCGTGCCACTTCTTCCACCCGCCGCTGCGATTCTTCAATCCGGTCCACCATCTTGTTGATGGACTTGCCCAGCAGCCCGATTTCATCGCTCCCGGGCACGCTGATGCGTTTGCCTTTGAGGTCGCTGGTGTCGATCGCCCCCACCTGCTCGCGCAGCCGGGTCAGCCGTCCCAGCACGCCCCATTCCACCGCCA
>CAZIWA010000208.1:0-5686 GCA_964542875.1 uncultured Phycisphaeraceae bacterium | reverse complement strand
AACGCATTAAAAAACATCCATAAGAAAACTCTTTGGCAACGTTACGGGATTACGTGCATTTGGACCGAGCACAACCGCCATTTTCTGCGCCCGGCGGGGCGATCGCCCATAGCCGGGGGGCAGCGCGCAGCCCCAGCCCCCAGACCCTCCCTCTCACTTCACCCGCGTAATCTCCCTGAAGTACGGACTGTTGGTATCCACCGGCTCCGCCTGCATCGGCACGCCTTCCCACCCGCCGCCCATCGCCTTGTACAGCGCCACCACCTGCGTCAGCCGCGCCTGCTGGGCGCCCACGCGCGAGTCGCGTGCCGCGTTGAGGCTCTGCTGCGCATTGATCACCGTCAGGTAATCCGCAATCCCGCGCTCGTATTGGATGCGTGAAATCTGCACCGCCGCCTCTGCCGCGTTCACCGCTTCCTCCAGACGCACCTCCCGGTCCGTCTGCGCTTTGATCGCCCCGATTGAAGCTTCCACTTCCTGGATCGCCACCACGATCGACCGCTCATACGTCAGCGCCGCTTCTTTCACCCGGGCATCGGAAACCAGGATGTCCTGCCGGATCCGTTCCCGGTCAAACAGCCGCACCCGCACATCCGGGCTGATCGAGTAGTAACGGCTGCTCATGTTGAACAAATCCGTGAACTTGATGCCCTGAAACCCAAACGCACCCGTCAACGTGATTCGCGGGTACAGCTCCGCCGCCGAAACCCCCAGGTTCGCCGTCGCCGCCGCCAGGCTCTGCACGCTCGCCCGGATGTCCGGCCGCCGCCTCAGCACATCCGCGGGAATCCCCAGCCCGATGATCCGTTTCGGGTCCGGCATCACAGGCGGGTTCTCCAGTAAATGCTGCGTCGCCTCCGGCTGCTTGCCCAGAATCGTCGCGATCCGCAAACTCGCCTGCCTCGCGTCATCCTCAAACAGCGGCAGCGCCGCCTCCGCCTGCGCCGCCTGCGCCTGCGCCTGCTTGGCATCCAGTTCGCTCACCAGGCCCGCGTCGTACTTTGCCTGCGCCAGGCCTTGGAAATCCCTCAGCAGCGCGATGTTCTCACGTGCCACCTTCGCCCGCGCCTGCGATCCGCGAAGCTCCACATAGTTGCGCGCCAGGTCCCCCAGCATCGTCACGATCACATCGTTCCGGCTCTCTTCCTCCATCTGAAGCTGCGCATCCGCGGATTCGATCCCCCGCCTCACCCGGCCCCACACATCCAGTTCCCACGAAGCATCGAAATTCGCATTCCACTGGTTCTGGTCCACCGGGTTCCCGGGAAAGTTCTGGTTCGTGCTCTGGCTGCGATGGCTGTGCGTGTACCCGCCATGCGCATCCACCGTCGGGTAAAGCCCCGAGTCCAGTGCCTTGCGCTGCGCCCGTGCCGCCAGCACCCGCTGCTCCGCCACTTTCAAGTCCAGGCTGGATTCCACCGCCTGCTTCACCAGCCCCGTCAGCACCGGGTCGTTCATCGCCTCCCACCACCGGGCCACTTGCTCCCCGTCCACGGGCTGCGTGCTCGCCGGCTGCGTCGCCGCGCCGATCTGCGCCGGGTCCATCGTCCACCCTTTAGGCGCCTCCACCGGCGGCGGAACAAAGTCCGGCCCCGTCATGCACCCCGCCAACGCCGTCCCCATCAGCGCAAACGTCAACACGCCAACACGCTTCGCCATTCTGTTCGCTCTCATTGCCCGCCTGCCTTCTGCGTAGCCGCCGCTCCATGCTCAACGCTCTGGGTCGCCGCCGCGTCGCCCGCCGGCTGAGACTCGATAAACAAGTCCACCTGCTGACCCACGTACAGATTCACCTTCTTGGGATCAAAGCTGTAAAGCACCTGCAGCACCCGCGTGTCCACGCGCTCCGTCGATTCCCCCGTCAGCGACTTCTTGGGCACCACCAGCGGTTCCGTGTACACGAACTTCAACGGGGTCGAAATCGTCCGGTTCCCCCTGGCATACCCGATCGCCGGCGCATTCTTGTTGAACCGCCAGGCATCGTTCTCATCGATGTCCGCCCGCACATGCAGCACTTCCGTGCCGCCCATCACCACCAGCGGCTTGGCCAACAGCCCCGCCAGCGCGTACTCGCCCGGCCGGATGTTCAATTGCAGAATCTCGCCATCCTTGGGCGCGCGCACCACCAGCCGGTCCAGCCGAAGCTGCACCGCCTCCACCTGCGCCTTCGCCGCATCCAGCCTCGCCTGTGCCACCTTCAAATCCTCGTTCCAGCTCCCCGCCTTCATCAGCGCCAGGCTCGATTTCGCCGACGCCACCCGCGCCTCGCCCACCGCGATCTGCGTCCGCCTCCGCGTCAGCTCTTCCTTGCTGATCGCCCGTGGGTCCTTCACGCTCTCCCAGATATCCAAAAGCGCCCTCAACTGCGCCAGGTTCGCTTCCTCTTCCTTCACCTTCGCCTCCAGCGGCGGAATCTCCTCCGCCCTCGGGCTTGCCTTCAGCTTCGTCAGTTCCGCCTCCGCCGCCACCACCTGCGCCTTCTGCACCACCGCCTCCGCCTTCAGCGTCCGGTCGTCCAGCTCAAACAGCACCGCCCCCTGCTTCACCTGGTCCCCCACCTTCACCGCCACCCGCGTCACCACATCCCCCACCGGCGCCCCAATGGCGATGTTCTCCGTGCTCGCCTCCACAATCCCCGACGCCGCAATGAACTGCGTAAACGGGCTCTTGGGCGGCGCCTGCAGCGGCGCCGCCGGCACCACCTCACGCGCTCCCCTCACCACCATGAAAATCCCAAAGCAAAGCCCGGCTATCGCCAAGAGCGGAATGATGTATCGCGTAATCATGTGTCCTAACCCGTTCCTTTTCCTTGTTCTCTACGACCCTTGAATCTTGAATCTTCTGCCTCTTACCCGTCCACCCAATCTTGTCTTATCCGCCTACCCGAAACCCGTTTCCTCCCCACCCTAATGCGCCACCGGCTCCTTGGGCCCCGGGCCGATCTCCACGATCCGCCCGTCATCCATCCGCGCAATCCGATCCGCATAGTGGAAAATACGCGCATCATGCGTCACCACGATCAGCGACCGGTTCCCCTTGAGCGCGATCTCCCTCAGAAGCCGCATCACCCGTTGCCCCGTGTCATGGTCCAGCGCCGCCGTCGGCTCATCGCACACCACCAGCCTCGGTTCATGGATCAGCGCCCGCGCGATCGCCACGCGCTGCTGCTGCCCGCCTGAAAGCTTGTTGGGAAAGCTCTCCATCTGCCGGCTGTTGAAGCCGACCTCCGCCAGCAGTTCCCGCGCCTTGGCCACCGCCTTGCCGCGCGGCACCCCGTTGATGATCAGCGGCACCGCCGCGTTCTCCGCGCTCGTCAGCGCCGGAATCAGGTTGTACGCCTGAAACACAAACCCGATCTTCTCCCCGCGAAACCTTGTACGCTTGTATCCCGGCATCTTCTGCACGTCTTCGCCAAAAATCAGGCAATCTCCCGAATCCCGATCCAGAATCCCCGCGATCGCCGAAATAAGCGTCGTCTTCCCGCACCCCGAAGGCCCCACCATCATCAGCAGTTCGCCCGCGTACACATCCAGGTCCACCCCGCGCAGCGCATACACCGACGTCGCGCCCGCGCCATACGTCTTCACCACCTGACGGCACTTCACAGCCACCGCGCGCCCGGACTCATCCTTTGGTTTTTCCATCTCAACGCTCATATTCCGCTTCCTGCCTTCTTATCCGACGCCTTGATCCTCTTCATCCCAGTGAAATATCAGCTCCTGAACACCACCGCCGGTTCCAGCCGGATCACTTTCACCATGCTGATCACCGCGGAACCCGCGCAGATCAGCATCACCGCGCCGAAGCTGATCACCAGCAACTGCCACGGCAGCAGGAACGAAAGCTCCGTCTTGCCCAGCAGATACCCTTGCAGCGATGCGATCCCCACCCCCAGCCCATACCCGATGAAGCCCACGCTCACCGCTTGAAACATGATCATCCTCAGCAGCACCGCATCCGAAGTCCCCATCGCCTTCAGCGCGCCGAAGTACCTCAGGTTGTCCTGGGTGAAGTTGTAGAACAGCAATCCCGAGATCGCCGTCCCCACCACAAACCCCAGCACCACGCCGATCCCGAAGTTGATCGGGATCCCCGTGTATTTCATGAAGTAATTCACCGTCAGGTCTTTAAAGTCCTGCTTGGGATACGCCGCCAGCCCCGTGTGCTCATCGATCCGCCTGCACAACTCCGGAATCGAAACCCCGGCCTTGGCCTGCACCAGGATGAACGAAAGCAGCCTTCGCTCCTGAGGCGCAAAACGCGTCGCCCTGTTGTACGTCGTATAAATCACCGGCTGCGATTGAAACGTCCGCGTCGTCTCGCAGATCCCCACCACGATCGCCCGGTAGTCATTCAGCTCCAGCGTATCCCCCACCTTCAGCGGAATCAGCTTCGTCGGATCCTTCGGGTCCGGGTTCGCCAGCTTCGTCGTCGCACCCACAATGTCCACAATCACGCTGTCCGCCTGCCGCAAATCCGCCAGCGACCCCTCAATCATCTTCGGCGGACCGCCCACCAGCGTCGCATCATCAATCCCAATCACATTGCACGTCTGAAAGTTCCCCGTTGGCAGCCGCGCCTTCAGCAGCCCCTTGTAAAGCGGCACCGCCCACTCCACGCCCTCAATCCCCCTCACCCGATACAACATCGTCGATTGCAGCGGCTTGATGTCGTCGATGAACTGCACTTTCTTGTCCATTACCCAGATATCCGGCTGCCCCAGATCCGTGATGAACCCAAACGTACGCGACATCAGCCCGACGAAAATCGCCGCCTGCTGCGTTATCAGCAGCGACGCGAACGTCAGACCCATCACAATGCCGATGTACTTCGCCTTGTCGCCCATCAACATCCGCAGCGCAATATAGTTCACGGCCTCGTCGCTCCCTTCGCCTTCGCATCCCTGCGCACACCTTCCAGCCCATGCAGCACAAAATGCGCCACATGCTCCGCCAGGTCCGGCAGCCGGCCAGGCCCATAAAAATCCTCAGGTCGCTGCGCCAGCCGCTGAATCATCGGCTTGCAGTGATGAAACACCAGGCAGGCCCCGATGATGCTCGTAATGCACAAATCCAGTTTCGGCTCCGGCACCTGCGGGCCCACGATCTCTCTGACGATCTCCCGCACGATCTCCGCCTGCCGCCCCGCGTACTTCTGCGCGATCTCCGCAAACCCCGGCGAAGGCTCCACCATCTCTTTGCTGATGATCTTCCCGAGCTGCGCGCAAGGCATGTCCGAAATCGTCCGCTCCAGCATCGACGTGATGAACGCCTTCAGCCGCACCGGCGCCGCCAGGCTCGCATCGCTCGCCTGCCGGAACGAAGCCTGCTCCATCACCCGGTCACGCAGGTGCTTCACCACCTCGCCGTACAAACCCTGCTTGTCCCGGAAGTGGTAGTTGATCGCCGCCACGTTCGCGCTCGCACGCACGCAGATCTCCCGCACCGTCGCATTGGCAAACCCCCGCTCGGCGAAAACATCGCTCGCCGCCTCGATCAGCCGCACGCGCGTCACCTCCGGCGCCTCCACCTGCGCCGCCCGCTTCGCCTTCTTCTTGACCGGCGCCTTCTTTGCCACGAAAACCTCTTAAGGACGCGTTTCAAACAAACATATCAAACAGACGTTTGAATCAACCGCTTAAGTCTACCTACACTCTACCTTGTCAACAAGCCCCACAAAAAAACAA
>CAZIWA010000207.1:0-5708 GCA_964542875.1 uncultured Phycisphaeraceae bacterium | reverse complement strand
CTGTGTTGAGGGCCGCCTGCGGATGCCTCAACGCAACGACTCACCTCTCCGATCCCCCTCGCCCTCAGAATGAAGGTGTTCTGTTTCTTCATCTGTCGGGTGCCATGCTCTCGTCCGCATGAGCATGTCTTGCACGCGCCAACAACAAACCCCTCCCCCATCTCACACCAAAAACACGTTAGCCCGACGCGCCAGCGAGGGTCTTCGGGCAAAGCCCGACCTCTCGCTCAACCCGCAAAACCCCGCCGCACCCCTCAACACTCCCACCCAACTTCACTCCCCCCCAAAAAAAGAAAAACCCGGCTCATCACCGGGTCTTTCCTTAATCTTCAAATCACTTCAAATCACCGACCGGGGAAACACTGCGTCGGATACTTGTTATCCGGGCATTTCTTCATCGCCGCGTTCACCAGCGCCGCCCCTTCAGGCGACTCCTGCTTGAACCACTTGTCCACGGCCTCGTGGCTCGCCACAAGATGCCCTTCGGAAATCAGCATCATGTCCTGCGGGCTCGGCCCCATCATCGGAGGCATCCCCGGAGCAGGCGCGCCCGGCGCACCCGGCGGCATCGAGCCATCCGGGTTCGGCGGCGGCATCTTCGACATCCGCTCCGTCTCCTCATTCATCCGCAACTGCGCTTCACGTGCCTGCGGCAGATACGTCTCCAGATAACCGATATACCAATCGCCCTCGCGGCACTTCGTGCACGAAAACACGTTCGCCTTCACGCCCGCAGGCAGACCGTTGGCCAGCTTGCTCCCGTCAGGCGTCTCGATCGGCGGATATTCCTTGGCTTCACCAGGGAACAATTTGCCCGTTATCACGTCGTAATAAAACACATGCGTAATCGGCTTCGGCGGCGGCGGAAACACCGTAATCACCAGGTACCACAACGCCAGAAACAACATCACCACCGAAATAATGGTGGTCACTGCTGAATTCTTGTTCATCCATTCCCGAAGCTGCATGTGCATTCCTTCCTTTGTGCACCTCTGTATCGAGGCACGTCCCTCAAAATCGCTATCGGTGAAGGCTGTTGTGCGAACTTACTCAACCGTTCGCCAACTCGCCGGAAATGCCCCAACCGATCCCAAGACAGCTCTCCCCTTAGAACAAGGCTCAAGCCGCCACTCTATTCAACCGACACACCCGGCTCCCATCCATTTCGCCGAGCGCCCCAGATATCGCTTAGTACATCATCCAAACGTTTGTCCATCGGTCAAGCCGAGACGAGCGCAATACTTCAAAACTTTAACTCTGACAGACCTTTAACATCGCCATCTTAGCAAAACCGCCACAGATGCAAACCCCCTATCCCCCACAACCAAAACGCATCTTTCCCCATCTTTCTTGGGCCATTTATTCCCCGGTTTTCAGGCAATCAAGTGCAGTCCAAATGGCAGATGGTGAGGCAAACAGGGCGACTCTTTTCCCTGAAAGGGAAACATAAGGAAGCCCGGGTGCAGCGCTCAGCGCGTAACCCCGGGCCGGCTTTGCCCATCAACCCTCAGGCAGGCCGAATCAGACGTCCTCGTCGCAATCCGGCTTCTCGTTTTATGCCGGGTCTCCATCAGGAACACAAAGAGGACTCATGCCGCAAAATGGCATTCATCTTCAATGGCATCAGCCCGCTCCAAGCCCCCCGACAATCCGATCACGCGATAAACCCGCGGCCGCATGTGCCGATAAACCCGCCAGCCGCCTTTACCTCAATTCCACACTTATTCTTCCGGATAGCACTGGCTCGCATACCGGTCGCCCGGGCACTTCTTCATCGCTGAATTCACCAGTTCCAACCCTTCGTCCGAATCCATCCGAAACCACTTTTCCACATTGTTCGGCAGCGCCACCAGCCTCCCCCGCGACACCAGTTCCAAAAGCCTCACTTCATTCTCATCCGGCCCCGTCTGCGTGGCTGAAGGGAAGGTGTCCGGCCCATTGCCGTTGGCCGCCGACGCAGCCTCCATCATCCGTGCATTCGCCTCCGCAATCGCCCGCTGCGTCTCCAGCGCTTCGCGTGCTTCCTGCGTGTAAGTCTCCAGGTACCCGATCACCCGGGCCTTCTCATCATCGCACGATGTGCACGAAAACACGTTCGCCCGCACCCCCGCAAACACACCGTTCTTCATGTTCCCGTCCGGCGTCGGGATCGGCGGCGTATCCTGCAGCGGCCCGGGATACAAACGCCCGCTCACCACGTCGTAGTAATACGCCTTGGTTATCAGCCTCGGTTGTCTCGGCGCATTCTTCACCAGCACAACCAGTGAAAAAACCAGCAAAAACACGGAAATAACCGTCACCAGTTCTGAATTTCTGTTGATCCACCCACGCAGCTTCATAAGTCATCCGCCAATTTAGGAAACCACCCCGGCTTCTCCTTCACTCTCATTCCACCCGCGAATCATACTCGACATCTCCATAACCGGTCCACAGCCCCACTTCAGCCAAAGCGCCAACACCCTCAAACTCTTCTCTTCAATTTACAAATTACAAATTACAAATTTTAAATCCCGCACCCCTCCTCACACGTACTTCGCCAGGTACTTCCCTGTATACGACCCCGCCACCTTCACCACCTCTTCCGGCGTCCCTTGTGCGATCAGCGTCCCGCCCCGTTCGCCCCCTTCGGGCCCCAGGTCCACGATCCAATCCGCGCACTTGATCACATCCAGGTTGTGCTCGATCACCACCACCGTATTCCCCTGGTCCGCCAGCCTGTGCAGCACGCTCAGCAGCCGTGAGATATCCGCAAAATGCAGCCCGGTCGTCGGTTCATCCAGGATGTAAAGCGTATGGCCCGTCGGCCGCTTGCCCAGTTCCGTCGCCAGCTTCACACGCTGAGCCTCGCCGCCTGAAAGCGTCGTGGAACTCTGCCCCAGTTGCAGATACCCCAGGCCCACGTCCGCCAGCGCCGTCACGATCCGATGAATCTCCGGGTAATTCTCAAAGAATCCGATGCTCTCCTCCACCGTCATGTCCAGCACCTGGGCAATGTTCTTGCTCTTGTACTGCACTTCCAGCGTTTCCCGGTTGTATCTCCGCCCTTTGCACACCTCGCATTGCACAAACACATCCGGCAGAAAGTGCATCTCGATCTTTTTGATCCCCTGCCCTTCGCAAGCCTCGCAGCGCCCGCCTTTGACGTTGAACGAAAACCGCCCAGGCTTGTAACCCCGGATCTTGGCTTCCTTCGTGTGCGTGTACAGGTTCCGGATATCGTCAAACACACCCGTATACGTCGCCGGATTGGAGCGGGGCGTCCGCCCGATCGGCGATTGATCCACCTCGATGATCCGGTCGATCTTATTCATATTCAGCACTTTTTCGTGCTCGCCCGGCTTATCCTTGCTTCCCAGCACATGCTTTTTCACCGCGCGCAGCAGCACCTGGTTCACCAGCGTGCTCTTGCCCGAGCCCGACACCCCCGTCACACACACGATCCCCCCAAGCGGAATCTTCACATCCACCGACTTGAGGTTGTTTTCCTTCGCCCCCACCACCGTCAGCGGGTGCACATGGTCCAGCGTCCGCCGCTTCTTGGGCAGGTCGATCGTAAGCGCGCCCGACAGGTATTTCCCCGTCAGCGATTTGGGGTTGTCGATCACTTCCTGCACCGTTCCCTGCGCCACCACATTTCCGCCGTGCCGTCCCGGTCCTGGCCCGATGTCGATCAGGTAATCCGCCGTCCGGATCGTGTCTTCATCATGTTCCACCACGATCACCGTGTTCCCGATGTTCGTCAGGTGCCGCAGCGTTGCGATCAGCCGGTCATTGTCCCGCTGATGCAGCCCGATGGTCGGCTCATCCAGCACGTAGCAGCACCCCACCAGGCCGGAGCCCACCTGCGTGGCCAGCCGGATGCGCTGGCTCTCCCCGCCCGAAAGCGTGCTCGTCGCGCGTCCCAGGGACAAATACCCCAGCCCCACGCTCAGCAGAAACCCCAGCCTTGCCTTGATCTCCTTGATCACCGGCGCCGCGATATGCTCCTGTTCCTGCGTCAGTTCCAACCCCTCAAAAAACCGGTGCGCACGCTCGATGGTCATGGACACCACTTCATGGATGTTCACGCCCCATGAACGGTCATGCTTCGGCTTGCCGGTCTCCACGATCGCTTCCGCCTGATGGGCGCTCTTGATGAACACGTGCAGCGCTTCTTTGCGCAGCCGGGCCCCATGGCACGTCTCGCAGTGCGCTTCCGAAAGGTATTCGTGCAGCTTTTGTTTCACGTACTCGCTGTCGGTCCCTTGAAAGCGCCGCTGTAGGTTCGGGATCACGCCTTCAAAGCTGTACCCGTACTTTTTCTCGTCCTTGGGCTGCGTCCCATGCAGCAGGATCTTTTGGATCCCCTTGCCCAGCGTCGAGAAAGGCGAGGCCGGATCCACCGCAAAATCCCTGCAAAACCGCTTCAAAATCTGCGCGTAATAGATGTTCATCCGCACGCCGTGGTGCCGCCACGCGTCCACCGCGCCGTTGGTCAGGCTCAGTGATTGGTCCGGCACCACCAGGTCCTCGTCGAACTCCATCACCGTTCCCAGTCCGCCGCACGTGGGGCACGCGCCATGCGGGCTGTTGAAGCTGAACAGCCTCGGCTCCAGCTCTTCCAGGCTGGATTCCGGGTGATACGGGCAGGCGTATTTCTCGCTGTACAGCGTGTCCGTCCAACCTGTCGCTTTTTCCTTCAGCGTCGTCGCCTGAGACACCGCCATCACCTGCGGCTGCCCCGCTGCGGGCTTCACCCCCACGCTCTCATCGCTCACGCTGACGATCACCAGGCCTTCGGCCAGCTTCAGGCTCAGTTCCACCGAGTCTGCCACCCGGTTGCGCACATCCGTGTCGTTGTGTTTCACCACCACCCGGTCGACAACCGCTTCGATATCGTGCGCTTCATAGCGCCCCAGCTTCGGCCCCGGCGTCTTCGCATTGGATTTAAGGTCCACCACCTCCCCATTCACCCGCGCGCGCACAAACCCCTGCCGCGTCATCGCCGTGAAAACATCCTCATGCTGACCCTTTTTCCCACGCACCAGCGGCGCCAGCAGCATCAGCTTTGCCCCCTCTGGCAGCTTCATGATGTTGTCCACGATCTGCGACGCCGATTGCCGCTCGATCACATGCCCGCACGCCTTGCCCGTTTCGTCCACATGCCAGCACCTCGGCTTGCCCACTCTCGCGCAAAGCAGGCGCATGTAGTCGTAAATCTCCGTCGTCGTCGCCACCGTCGACCGCGGGTTATGGCTCGCCGACCTCTGCTCGATCGCAATCGTAGGCGGAAGCCCCTCGATCGACTCGATCTCCGGCTTCTGCAGCTGATCCAAAAACTGCCGCGCATACGCCGACAGACTCTCCACGTATTTACGCTGCCCCTCCGCGTAAATCGTGTCAAAAGCCAGCGTACTCTTCCCCGACCCCGACATCCCGGTGATCACCACCAGCTTGTCCCGCGGAATGTCAATGTCGATATTCTTGAGATTGTGCTCTTTCGCACCACGAATCGAGATCGTCTGGATAGCCATTGGGTAGCATTCTTGGAAGGTTGTATGGCCCCGGAATGACACCCCAATGTTAGGCTAATATTCGGTATAGTCAAATCCCCTCAAAATGCCCTTTGCTCTCAGCCCTGATCATTCCCCCGGGTTTTAGCTCCGCGGGCAATAACGCATTAAAAAACATCCATAAGAAAACTCTTTGGCAACGTTACGGGATTACGT
>CAZIWA010000206.1:0-5728 GCA_964542875.1 uncultured Phycisphaeraceae bacterium | reverse complement strand
GGCAAGAGCGTCTCCTGCATCCACCTGCGCCACTTGAACCCCATGCCCAAGAACCTGGGCTCCATCCTCAAGAAGTTCAAGAAGGTCATCGTCCCCGAGCTCAACACCGGCCAGCTCAGGATGATCCTGCGCGCCAAGTTCCTCGTCGACGCCCGCGGCGTCAACAAGGTCTCCGGCAAGCCCTTCCTCGTTGAAGAACTCAATGCAGCCGTCAACATCATGCTCGACGGCAAATGGGGCGACCACGACTTCCTCACCCCACACAACCACACCACCCGCCTGGAAGATCAGATCGTCGATCCCTTCGGCGGAACCAAGAAGGTCGCCGTCGCAGCCGAAGGCTAAAACGCCTTCTCCCTTCCTCACCCGTTCTTCCAGTCCTCCATACGATTTACACCCCCGGCCCAAAACGACTCAAACGGCCGGCATAAGATTAAGAAAACAAGGACCATTCATATGGCAACTCCTCTCCCGGTCTTGACTCCCAAAGACTACGCCTCCGACCAGGACGTCCGCTGGTGCCCCGGCTGCGGCGACTACGCCATCCTCACCCAGGTCCGCCGCGTCATGGCCAAGATCCAGGCCCAACGCCACAACACCGTGTTCGTCTCGGGCATCGGCTGCTCCAGCCGCTTCCCCTACTACATGAACACCTACGGCTTCCACACCATCCACGGCCGCGCCCCCGCGGTCGCCTCCGGTGTGAAAATCGCCAACCCTGACCTCAACGTGTGGATGGTCACCGGCGACGGCGACGGCCTCTCCATCGGCGGCAACCACCTCATCCACTTCCTCCGCCGCAACTTCAACGTCAAGGTCATGCTGTTCAACAACCGCATCTACGGGCTCACCAAGGGCCAGTACTCCCCGACCTCCGAAGAAGGCAAGAAGACCAAGACCAGCCCCAACGGCTCCATCGAGCTCCCCCTCTCCCCCCTCTCTGTCGCCCTCGCCGCTGAAGCAGGCTTCGTCGCCCGCTCCATCGACGTCGACAAGGACCTCCCCACCGTCCTGGAACGCGCCTCGGGCCACAAAGGCACCACCTTTGTCGAAATCTACCAGGACTGCAACATCTTCAACCACATGGCCTTCGAATACGCCACCGACAAGGAAGCCAAGGAAGAAAACATCCTTCGCCTTGAACACGGCAAGCCCATGATCTTCGGCAAGGCCAAGGACAAAGGCATCCGCCTCGTCGCCGGCAAGCCCCAGGTCGTCGTCATCGGTAAGGACTGCTCACAGGACGACCTCCTCTTCCACGACGAAAAAGACGTCTCCCTGGCCTTCATGCTCTCGCGCATGACCCACTCCGAAGGCTTCCCCGAACCCGTCGGCGTCTTCTACGCCGTCGAAGACAAGTGCTACGAAGACCTCCTTGAAAAGCAGGTCAAGGACGCCATCGCCGCCCGCGGCGAAGGCACCATCCAAGCCCTCCTCAACCTCGGCGAAACTTACGAAGTTAAGTAATCTTCCAATCCTCTCTCCCACTGGGAGAGGATTGGAGTGAGGGTCGCCGCTGGCCAAAGCCGGCACACCAACATCCAGAAATCTTCTCAGACCGGCCCCTTAAAAGGCCGGTCTGTTCTTTTCTGTCAACGAGATACACCATTGATAACAGCAATCTTCAGCCTTAGAATCAATTGAAATGGCAAGCATCGTGATCAAACATCTTGACCCTCTCATAAGTGCCCGGTTATCCAATGACGCCGTGGAACATGGTCGTTCCATAGAAGAAGAAGTGTGCGCCGTCCTCCGCGAAAAATATCAGACTGACCAGCCTACGCCTGCTGAATCCGACACATCCCACCCGTACGACAGAATCCGTGCGCTTGTTGAAAAATACGGAGGCGCTGATGACCTTGTGATTCCGCCGCGCGAAGTGGACCCTGATCGCGATATCTTTGAATCATGATCGTACTCGACACAAACGTAGTCTCAGAGTTGATCAATGCTGCGCCACATCCATCTGTGCGGCAATGGTTCCTTCAAACACCACCCAAATCAACCTTCATTTCTACGGTTACCATTGCGGAGTTGCGCTATGGCCTCGCAATCCTTCCTGCCGGTCGACACAAAGACATTCTCACAAATCTAATTGAGTCCTTCCTCGCCACAGCTTTACGCACGCATGCTCTGCATTTTGATGAACCGGCAGCCAATGCCTATGCCACCATCCGAGCCAATGGGCGGAAAATCGGGCACACAGTTCCCCAATTGGATGCCCAGATCGCCGCCATCGCCAAAGCCCAAAACGCCACTCTCGCCACTCGCAACACCGCCGACTTCGCACACACCGGCATCACCCTCATCAATCCATGGACCCACTCCCCATGACTCAAAACCCCAACTGCCTCTTCTGCAAAATCGCCGCCGGCCAGATTCCTTGCCACAAGGTCTGGGAAGACGCCAACCACCTGGCCTTCCTCACCATCTTCCCCAACACCGACGGTTTCACGGTCGTCATCCCCAAGGCTCATCATGGGTCGTACGCCTTCGATCAGGATGAAAAAGTCCTCACCGACCTCGTGCTGGCCGCCAAAACAGTCGGTAAAAAAATCGACGCAGCCTTCCCCGACGTCGGCCGCACCGGCCTTATGTTTGAAGGCTTCGGCGTCGATCACCTCCACGCCAAGCTCTTCCCCATGCACGGCACCGGCGACATGAAAACCTGGCAACCCATCCATTCCTCAGGCAAAAAATTCTTCGAGAAATACGAAGGCTACATGTCCAGCCACGACGGCGAACGCGCCCCGGACGAAAAGCTCGCCCAGATCGCCGCAAAAATCAAAAACGCCTGAATCCCAAGTCTGTAGCGCCACCACAAATCCGCAGTTGCCTTCTTGGCATCATCACACCTTTTCTTTGCCCATCGGGGTAAAAGCCCGTAGCCGTGGGTCAGCGAGTCTTCGAGCGCAACCCACGGTAGACAACCGTTTTGAATAACTCTTATTTTTCCGCGACCTCGATGGTCGTGGAAAAACCTCTGCTCTGGATTGGCGCTTCAACATCCGAATTCCGCCCAATTTCGCGCGCCTCACTGCAGACGTCTTCGGCTCCAGTGTGTCTTTCTTCATCTCACCTATTCTTCTCTTCAATCACCACATCCTTCCTCGCCTTCTCACGATCAGGAATGCGGCTCACCCCCCACTCAAACAGATTCCACCCCACAATCCCCACCACCCAAAAGCACACCGCGATCAATGCACTTTGGCCGACACCCATGTGCGCCGTTGTCAAAAAATACATAAAGCACATGGCGGTGAGAAGGAAAAACAAAATATGGTTCAACGACACCATCGCTCATTCCTATTTTATTTACCAATCGCCCTCTCCACCCACTTCACCACCGCCTCCCGTGCCTCCGGCATCACCTCTCCCGTAAACCCATCCTCATCCATCTTTCGCACGCGCTTAAAATTGTGGCTGGCATTTTTGATGTACTCCGCTGCACAAGCGCTTCCGGGCCCCACTCGCTTTTCCAGCGCCGTCATCAGCGCCGGCGCATCCTTCGCTGCGGATATTTGTTTATCCATCTCCCCCTGCACCACCAGCGTCGGCGCGCTTGTGCTCAGCGCAAGCTCCGCAGGGTTAAGCGCCACATAGTCCTTCAAAAAAAGCCCTGATGACGGGTTATAGATCGTTCTCAACCCTTCGGGCACTCGTGTCGCCTGCCCGGTCTCTTTTACTTCCCGTGCCAGCCTCGCGTTCTCCCTCAAAATCCACTCCCGGCTGATCACGTTCACCCCCTGCCGCTCCATCGCATTTCGCAGTTGCTCATCCACCACCTCCCCGATTCCCCGTCCCGGCGTCGCCATCAGCACCACCGCATCGGGCTTCATAAGCGGCTCCAAAGCCAGCGCAAACACCCCGCCCTGGCTGTGCCCCAGCACCACGCGCTTCTTCCCTTTGGCCTCCGGCAGTTCCCCCATCGCCTTCCACCCGGCCTCCACATCCCCCAGCATTTTCGTCATCGTGAAAAACCCGGCGATCTTCTCCGGCTCCTTGGGCCAGCTCGCACGCATGCTTGCGCAGGCACGCGAATCCACCCGCAGGCTGCCCACACCCGCATCCCCCAGGGCGTACGCGATTCCCTTCAACAAATCCGTCTTCAGCGCAGGCGGCTGATTCCCATCCCGATCCGTCGGCCCCGACCCCTGAATCAAAAGCACAAACCCCTTCGCCTCCCCGTCAGGCGTCAACACCGTCCCAGCAAGTTCCACGCCATCAGCGCCCTTAAAGCGCACCTCACGCTCCACCCACCGCCCCAGCCGCGCCGCCGCTTGCGTCGCCGGCGCCGTTGCCGTTGCCGTTGCCCTTGCGCCATCGTTCGCCATGCAATCGCCGTGCGCCCCAAGCCCGCACACCATCACCCCGACCCATGCAGTCACCATCAGCCACCACCGCATCTCAACCCTCCTTAGTTCAGCACTGCAACTGCCCACCTCTGCACACCATGCCCCTCGTCCTCGCGAGCATGTCCTGCTTCACATCCGACACATTGCCTTTCATCCGGCACTTTATTCTTAAGAGCCAAAGGCCCGAACTTCCCGACCACCCAAATTGTACTCACCACAATAATAAAGTCAATATTTTTTATTAAATTTATCCAAAAATATTTAAACACTTCAATAAAACAGGGCAAACCTCAATAAGAGGCTTGCCCTGCTCAAAAATCTGCTCTGGCAACGACTTACTTTTTCTTGCCCTTGCCCGTCTTCTTCACCTGTGGCTTCTTTCCCGCGTCACCCGCACGGGAATACGGGTCATGCACATCGCCCAGCTTGTCGGGCTTGGAACCCGTCTGCCCCCACGGCATTGGAATCGTCGGCGCCACCGCATGGTGGTCCCCGCGCAGCGGGCGCTCCCAATGCCGAAACTCCTTCAGCATCCCCGCAAGCTGGCTCGCCGCTTCCGCGAGAATCATCTTGCCCTTTTCCTTGGTCCCCAGCCGCGCCTCGCCCATCGTGCCTGAGTCGATGCTCGCCGAAGTCCACGTCACCGGCGTTCCCGGGCCCGCGCCCCAAAGGTCCACCCACCGGTACTTCGACTTCTTCTCATGGAACTTGTAGTACCCGTTCTCGATCTTGTCCTTGCGCACGTTGTCTTCATCAATGTGCAGATACAGCGATGTCTCCAACTCACACGCATGTGCGCACCCGCCGGGGTAAATGCTCTCGCGCCACTTCTTGGCAAACTCCGGATCCACGGAAATAAAGTGCCACCAGTTGGCGGCCATCGCCTCCGCATCGGTTTCCAGATTCACCCGCCGGGCCACCAGGTCCATGTTGGGCGAGTTGGACCCATGCCCATTCAAATAAACGATCTTCTTAAACCCGTGATAAGCCAGGCTCTTGCCGATATCGATCATGAAATTGATCAGGTGCTCATGATGGATGTTGATCGTCCCGGGGAAGTCCATCACATGCGCCGTGTAACCGTTGCACTGCGTCGGCAACACAAGCACATCATCAGGAATCAGCCTCGCCGCCGCCTGCGCCACCGCAGTCACTTCCAGCATGTCCACGTCCAGCGGCAGCGCCGGCCCATGCTGCTCGATCGCCCCGATGGGCACCACCACCACCTTGTTGAGCGCAATCTGCGCATTGATTTCCGGCCACGTGTACTTCTCATAACGCCAGGGTTCAGCTTTTGCCATGGGATCCTCTAGGAGAGAAAGGGTGTTAAACGACTGCCAGACTCAATATACACGCGAAAGTGAATATTGGCC
>CAZIWA010000205.1:0-5779 GCA_964542875.1 uncultured Phycisphaeraceae bacterium | reverse complement strand
AAACCCGAAACCCGAAACCCGAAACCCGAAACCCGAAAAGGCCGCAGGCCTCTCCGTTCTTCGCTTGTACCTTTTACCTTATCCCTTGTACCTTTCTCCCATGCCCACCCAATTCGATCTCCCCACCCCGCCTCCCGACGCAGGCGACCTCGCCCCCACACCCATCGCCAACCGCACCTGGACCTGGCGCGACTTCGCCGGCCTCTGGATCAGCATGGCGGCTTGCATCCCCAGCTACATGCTCGCCTCGGGCGCAGTCTCCCAGGGCATGGCCTGGTGGCAGGCCATCATCGTCGTCACCCTCGGCAACATCATCGTTCTCATTCCCATCGTTTTAAACGCACACGCCGGCGCAAAGTACGGCATCCCCTTCCCCGTCTACTGCCGCGCCGCCTTTGGCATCCGCGGCGCTCAGGCCCCCGCCATGCTCCGCGCACTCGTCGCCTGCGGCTGGTTCGGCATCCAAACCTGGATCGGCGGCGCCGCCATCTTCACCGTCCTCGCCGCCTTCTTCCCCTCACTCAAAACCGCCTACAACACCCCCATCCCCTTCCTGGGTACCGGCCTTGTCGAATTCCTCTGCTTCCTCCTCTTCTGGGCCCTCAATGTCGCCCTCATCTGGCGCGGCATTAACTTCGTCCGCTACTTCCTGAACTCCCAGGCCCCCATCCTCATCGCCTTTCCCCTGGTCCTGCTCGTCTGGGCCGTCCACAAGGCAGGCGGCCTCAGCACCGTCATCGCCCACGGCTCCGCCCTCGTGCAAGCCGAGCAAAACCAATCCTTCGCCAAACTCTTCTTCCCCACCCTCACAGGCGTCGTCGGCTTCTGGGCCACCCTCGCCTTAAACATCCCGGACTTTTCCCGCTTCGCCCGCTCCCAGCGCGACCAGGCCGTCGGCCAGGCCCTTGGCCTCCCCACCACCATGGCCCTCTATGCCCTCGTCGGCGTGCTCGTCACCAGCGCCACCGTCATCATCTTCGGCAAAGCCCTCTGGGACCCCGTCGACGTCATGGCCCGCTTCGAAAGCCCCTGGGCCATCCTCATCGCTCTTTTCGCCCTCACCATCGCCACCCTCAGCACCAACCTCGCCGCCAATGTCGTCGGCCCCGCTAACGACATCGCCCACCTCGCCCCCGGCAAAATCAGCTTCCGCGCCGGCGCGCTGATCACCGCGGGCATCGGCATCGCCATCATGCCCTGGAAGCTCATCGCAGACCCCACCGGCTACGTTTTCACCTGGCTCATCGCGTATTCATCCCTGCTTGGCGCCATCTGCGGCGTTCTCCTGGCCGACTATTACATCGTCCGAAAAACCAATCTCGATCTCGCCGATCTCTACCAGCCCCACGGCAGCTACTGGTACGCCAGAGGCGTCAACCCTATCGCCATTATCGCCCTTGCCGCAGGCATCCTCCCCTGCCTCCCCGGCTTTCTCGTCGCCACCAAAATCCTCACCATCAGCCCCGATTCCACATCCCTCTGGACCACTTTCCTCCAGCTCTCCTCAAATCTCTACAGCTACGCATGGTTCATCAGCCTCGGCATCGCCGGGCTCGTCCACATCCTCGGCATGGCGGCCTTCCCCCAACCTCCCAAACCCTCTTCCCCATGCGCCGGCCTGTAAAACGGTCAAGTGCCGCTCCTGCCCCCTCTGACCAGACGCGAGACCCGAAACCCCTTCCCCCCTACTCTCCCACATCCCCGCAATACACATTCATCCGCCCCGGACGCAAAAACCCCACCAGCGTGATCCCCAGCCTTCCGCACGCATCCACCGCCAGGCTCGACGGCGCTCCCACCGCGGCGATCACCCCAATCCCTGCGATCCCCGCTTTCTGCACGATCTCAAACCCCGCCCGCCCGGACACCAGCAGCACCCCACCGCTAAGCGGCCAGCGCCCAAGCAGTGCCTGATGCCCGATCACCTTGTCCACCGCATTGTGCCGCCCGATATCTTCCCGGGCCACGATCAGCTCTCCGCTGCGTGAAAACAGGGCCACCCCATGCAGGCCCCCGGTTTTGTTGAACGTCGGCTGGGCTTCGCGCAACCGGTCCGGCAGCCGCTCCAGCACAGTACGCGCCACAGCAGCACCTGCGGGAATCCTGGCCACATCCTGAAACACCCGGTCAATCGTCTGCCGCCCGCACAACCCGCAAGAGCTGGAAAGGTACATCTCGCGCTTGGCTTCGCTCACCCGGCATGCCCGCCTGGCCTGCGCCTCTTCCACGAGCGTCACATCCATCACATTGCCATGCTCCGCCTGCGTGCAAATCTCCACGCGCTCGATCTCATCGGGCGTCGCCACGATCCCTTCCGTCAGGCAAAACCCCGCGGCCAGCTCCCGATCGGCCCCAGGCGTGCGCATCGTCACCGCGACACTCGCTCCGCCGACGCGAATCTCCAAAGGCTCTTCCACCGCCACCAGATCATCCTCAAACGAAACGCACTCCCCCGCCAGCCGTTTCACCGGCCGCGACACCGCCGGCCCACCCGGCATGTACCGCGCTGGTTGGTTCACCTCACTCATCATGACACCTCTCTGACCTCAAGAACCAATCATGCCTGATTCTGCTTCTTGATCCTCTTAATCATCCTCAATCCTCTTGATCCCGGTCAAAACTCTTTCTTCTCAAACCTTCTCCACCGTAATCGGAATCAGCTTCGAAAGCGGCGTCCGGCTCTTGTTGGCAAACTCATCGATCCCCACCAGCACGTTCGTCTCTGGAAAGTACGCCGCGGCGCAGCCTTTGGGAATGTCATACGCCACCACTCTGAAACCATCCGCCTGACGTTTGCGTCCATCGGTCCACATCGCGTGCAGGTTCACATGGTCGCCATCGCGCAGCTTGCGCTCCACCATGTCCATCTCGTTCATGAAGATCACCATGCGCGTCCCCCACACGCCCCGATACCGGTCATCCATGCCGTACACCGTCGTGTTGTACTGGTCATGCGACCGGATCGTCATCAGCTTGATCTGCCCCGCGGGCAGCGAAAGGTCCGGCACCGGGTAGGCGACAAAATTCGCCTTCTTGGTCGATGTCTTCCAGTTCAAGTCCCGCGCGGCGTTCCCCAGGTAAAACCCACCCTTTTTCTTGATCCGTTCATTGAACTTCTCAAACCCCGGGATCACTGCTTCGATCTTATTCCGGATGTTCGCGTAGTCTTCGATCAGCCCATCCCAATCCACCAGATGCGCATTGTTCAGGCTCGCCTTGGCGATGCCCGCGACGATTGCCGGCTCCGAAAGCAATTCCTTTGACGCGGGCGCATTGGTCCCGCTGGAGGCATGCACCATGCTCATGGAGTCTTCCACCGTCACCTGTTGGGGTCCCGAAGCCTGCATGTCTGTTTCCGTCCGGCCCAGGCAAGGGAGAATCAGTGCATCCTTCCCCGTGATCGTGTGCGACCGGTTCATCTTCGTGCTGATGTGCACTGTCAGGTCGCACTTGGCCAGCGCCTCCCACGTAAACGCGGTATCCGGCGTCGCCGAGGCGAAATTCCCTCCCATCCCGATAAACACCTTCGCCTGCCCCGCATGCATCGCCTTGATCGCCGCCACCACGTCGTAGCCGGATTCCACAGGCGGCTTGAAGTTGAATACATCCCCCAACGCCTTCAAAAACTCCGGTTTGGGGTGTTCGTAGATCCCCATCGTCCGGTCACCCTGCACGTTGGAGTGCCCGCGCACCGGGCACAACCCCGCGCCTGGTTTGCCCACGTTTCCGCGCATCAGCCACAGGTTGCACACCATCTGAATGCACGCCACCGCGTGCTTGTGCTGCGTCAGCCCCATGGCCCAGCAGGCGATGGGGCGTTTGGCCTTCAGGTAGACATCCGCGGCCTTCTGGATCTCCGCTTTGCTCAGGCCCGATTGCTGCTCAATGAATTCCCACGAGGTTTCATCGGCCACTTTCTGTACGGTTTCAAAGCCCAGCGTGTGCTTGGCCATGAATGCGTGGTCCAGCACCTTGCCGGGGTTTTCTTCTTCAGCCTGCAGCACCAGCTTCACCATGCCCGTCAGCAGCGCCAGGTCCCCGCCGATGGTCGGTTGAAGATAAAGCTCGCTGATGGACGTGTGCCGGCCCGTGAGCATCGGCATCGTGTGCTGGGGATGCACAAACTTCTCCAGCCCCCGCTCCTTAAGCGGGTTGATGCTCACCACCGTCGCGCCGCGCTTGCTGGCCGCCTGCAATTCGCTGAGCATTCGGGGATGGTTCGTCCCGGGGTTTTGCCCGATCACGAAAATCGCATCCGCGTGCTCAAAGTCTTCCAGCGAAACCGTTCCCTTTCCCACGCCCACGGACTCATTCATCGCCGATCCCGACGATTCATGGCACATGTTGGAGCAATCCGGAAAGTTGTTGGTGCCATACATGCGTCCAAACAACTGGTACAAAAACGCCGCTTCGTTGGAGGTCCGCCCGGACGTATAAAAAATCGCCTCGTTGGGGTTTTTAAGTGCCTTGAGGTGTGTGCCGATCAGCTTAAACGCATCTTCCCAGCTCACCGGTTCGTACTTGTCCGTCTTGGCGTTGTAGCGCATGGGGTGAGTCAGCCGGCCTTCGCTCTCAAGCCAGAAGTCCGTCTGCTCCTTCAAAAACTTCACCTCATGCTTGGCGAAAAACTCAGGCGTCACCCGCTTGCCGGTCGTCTCAAACGCGATTGCCTTCACCCCGTTTTCGCAGAACTCAAATCGCGACGTGTGCTTGGGTTCCGGCCATGCGCACCCGGGGCAGTCCACCCCGCCGGGCTGGTTCAACCGCAGCAGCGCCTTGGTGGTGTTCACCGTATTCTTCTCCCGCGTCACGTGCTTGGCGCTGGAAAACAGAGCACCCCACCCCCCCGCAGCCGATTTGTACTTCCCCACCCGACCTGCTTTTTTCTTCGACATTTCAACCTCATGCGCTAGATGATCTATTAGTTTAGCCGCTGCAGCCATAAAGTCCCGCCTCGCGCCTCCTGCATATCCCGGTTTGAGTACCCGAAGCCACCCCCTCGACTGCATCTTCTCTTTTCCCTTGGATGCCCGGGGCAGCCAAAGGCAGTCCCCCAGACACCCGATGCTCACATCACCCATCCTCCCCTCCCTCTGGTATCCTATTACCCCTACCTCGGGCACCCGCCCGACCTTACGCCTCAACTGGAGACCAACATGGGCCTGATGACTGGTAAACGCGGGATCGTCTTCGGCATCGCCAACGACCGGAGCTACGCTTCGTTCATCACCAAACAGCTCGTCGAACACGGCGCAGAATGCATCTTCACCCACCTCCCCGGCGATAAAAACGCCCACCGGTGCAAGAGCGCCGTCGAAGAACTCGGCGTTAAAAACCCCTGGCTCATGCCCTGCGACGTCTCCAAAGACGAAGACCTCGACGCCGTCTTCGCCAAGGTCGCCGCTGACTTTGGCTCCATCGACTTCGTCGTCCACGCCGTTGCCTTCGCCGACCGCAACTTCCTGAAGCTCGGCAACTTCCACACCACCACCCGCGCTGCCTGGAGCCAGGCCCTGGACATCAGCGCCTACTCCCTCGTCGCCCTCGCCCAGCGCGCCCACAAAATCATGCCCAACGGCGGCTCCATCCTCGCCATGTCCTACTACGGCGGCGAAAAAGTCATCCCCGGCTACAACGTCATGGGCGTCGCCAAAGCCGCTCTCGAACACGCCACCAAATACCTCGCCTGGGAACTCGGACCCAACAAGATCCGCGTCAACACCATCTCCGGCGGCCCCCTGCGCACCCTCGCCGCCATGGCCGTCGGCGGCATCACCGA
>CAZIWA010000204.1:0-5803 GCA_964542875.1 uncultured Phycisphaeraceae bacterium | reverse complement strand
TCCCCCACGACACCCCGCGTGAAATGGGCGGCACCTGCATCCTCCCCGCCAGCCACTTCCGCCGCGTCAATTGCAGTGAAATCGGCCGCTACCACTACTTCCTCGGTCAGCTCCCCACCGTCTGCAAAGCCGGCACCATGGTCTTCGTCCACCACGGCATCTGGCACCGCGCAGAACCCAACCTCACTGATCAGACCCGCTACATGATCAAGCTCCGCCTCAATCCCACCGTCAAGCAGGTCAAGCTCTGGAACACCGACGACATCAACGCGCCGGAAGTCCCCCGCCTGCTGGCTAAAAACCAGCCCTGGCTCGGCTGGGTCGGCGAAGACCGCCTCGAAGTCTGCAACCGCATCAAACTCTGGCGCTACCTCACCGACAACCCCACCTTCGACGTCGACTACTGGCTCACCCGCATCGAAAACGTACCGGCGTAAGCCAGGCCTCTGGTCTCGGGTCAAGAAAATCCACAGGACGCCCGTGAGGGCGTCCTGCTTTCTTAAATTCCGCTCTTTCTCTGACTCTTTAGCAACGTTACAGAGCCGCGTGCGTTTGGATCCGGGTGCGACCGCACGTAGCCAGGGGTCGGCGAGTCTTCGAGCGCAGCTCCCGGACAAATGATCGTTTGATTGTTTCCTATTCTTCAGCATCCTCGATGGGTGCTGAAGAATCCCCCCTCTGTATTGGCGCTAAACCTCTCCTCCCTCTGCTCTTACCCGATCCCCGAAACCCGTACCCCGAAAAGGCCGCAGGCCTCTTCCTCTATCTCCCCCCCACCGAATTCGCCCGCTTGATGTAGCTCGCAATCACCTCCAGCGTCTTCGTATCTTTCTTGATCTTCCGGATGTGCTCCACCACCGACGTGCTGGCGATCTTCAAAAACTGCGCCCCCTTCTCCTTGGTCGCCAGTTGCGGCTTGCCCACCACCATCTCCGGATATTTGGACACCCAGTCCACCGCAGTCAGCGCATTGCCCACATCCGCTTTTTCCTGCTTCGGGTACGTCTTGTCGCCCAGCAGTTCCATCCGGATCAGGTCAGGCCGCGCCATATAAAAAATGCTTGTCTCCCATTCGCACGCGTGCCCGTTGTGCTTGCCTTCGGTCATCTCCATCATCTTGTCCCATGAGTCGCCCTGTGCGCTCAGGCTGTAGACCGCATACGGCTTTTCCTTCTCCAGCATCCGATTGCAGAACATCGTGTTCAGCGATGTATTCCCGCCATGCCCATGCAGCAGGATGATTTTGTTGAATCCGTTCCGGTACGCCTCATCGCAGATGCACTCCACATAATCCATCAGGATGTGGGACTTGATATGGATCGCCCCCGGCATCATCCGCGCATCGGCCACATACGTGTACGCCATCGTCGGCAGCACCGCCACCGTCTCCAGCTTGGTGATCTCCTTCACCAGGTTGTCCGTCTTGATCGGGTCGCACCCCAGCGGCAGATGCGGCCCATGGCTTTCGATGCTCCCCAGCGGAATCAGCGCTACGCGCTCACTGGCTTCTCGCAACAACGGAAAAGTCGCATCCGTCTGGTTGATCCAATAACAGTCCTTAAGCATGGAACATCCTCATTTGAAAGGGACCAGGACCATGCTCGAATCATATATCACCCATCTGGCGGGCACCATACCCGCCAATCCGCCGCTTATGCCTGAAAATCCAGCTCTTATGCGCAAATCAGCGCAAAGCTCATTGCTTCCAGTAATAGGTATATGAGCTGTCGTTGTAATACTGGGACTTGAGCAGTGAAGTCTCCGGAATCGACTCCTGCGACCCGTCGACATACAGCACGTTCACTGCAATGGGGGTCAATTGGTCCACATCTCCCGCAAACGGAGCCGTGCCGGAAATCCCCGTCGACCCGTGATGGTTGGTCATATACGGCACAATGCCGGAGCCGACATAACGGTTCACGTCCCCCATCAATACGCTCTTTCGGCCAAACTGATCTTTCACATGGTCCGTCTTCATCGGAGAACGCGGCATCCAGCCGATGCTTTGGTAATCCAGGGCGCTGTACTCCCGATACGGGTAATACGTGTAGTCCATCCAGAAATCCCACGACGGGCTTGTCGGCCCCCCTCCCCATTTCTGGCGCGAGCCCGCATCCGGGCATTTGTGCATGTTCGCTCCGATGTAGCTCGACATCGACGTCTGCCAAATCGCCGAATACTGATTCGCATATCCGCCATACTGGGGATACATCGACCCATAAAGCGCCACCATCCCCATAATCGGATACGCCTGCCTGTTGTCGTTGGCGTAAACCGCCATCGGGATCGACCACTGATGCAGCACGCTTCCGCACATCACCATCCGCGCGGATTTACGCGCATTGCTCATCGCCGGCAGCATCAGTGCCATCAGGATGGCAATGATCGAGATCACCACCAGAAGCTCAATCAGCGTAAAACCTTTTTTGCGGCGCAACATGGATGCTCCTTGAAAAGCACAGACACGAAATGCGAAAGCCGCCCGAAATCAAACCAGATGCTACCGCAGTGGCTGCCTTCGCCTCCATACAAAAACCCATAAATTTCCGGTATTCACATCCACTTCGCGGCGTCGCAGGACGCCCACGCAACCACTCCCCTTCTTCCTACCGTATCTCCACCGGCAACTCATACTCCTTAGGCGCCAGGCAGCTCATCTCCGTACACACCTGACACTTGAGCACCAGTTTCGGCGTCCCGCCAGTCACCTTGCCCGTCAGCTTCGCGTGGAACATCACCTGTCCCTCGTACACCCGGATCGGTTTGTCTGCGAATTCAAACTTCCGTTCCTTGGGCTCCGGGTACACCACTTCGATTTCGATGCCCGGCGCATCCACCAGCACCAGTTGCGTGGCCACCAGGCCTTCCGCGTCGGCTTCGGGCCCGTTCACGTGGTAATCCGGCCCCAGGTCCAGCCCCACGGTGATCTGTGCAGACCCGGACGACAAATCCAGCTCACGCGCGCTCAGGCCCACTTCCAGCACCTGCCTGCGTTCCTGCTTTGCCGTCTCGGGCGATGCCGCCGCCTGCACCCCTTCCGGGGCCAGTTCCAGCGCCTTCAGCAGCGCGTGGTGCATGTGCGTCATCCCTTGGCCCAGGCGCTTCATGGTGATCGCAAACGAACGCAGATTGTCCGCCGCCGCGTGGAAGAACACCTCATCGTGCGTGATCCGGGCCAGGTCCAGCAGGTTGTGCACCATCTGGCTGTTGCCCGTGGGGATCGCCCCGTCATACGTGCTGCGTGTGCGCACAAACAGGTCCTTCTGTCCCGCCAGCGTGTCATAAAACCCGCCTTGCTCGCACGCAAAATCCTGGGTCACCACGCCCGTCAGCACAATCGCTTCCTTAAGCCACTTGTCCTCCTGCGAGGCGTCAAACAGCGCAATGAGCCCGTGGATCAAATACGCATAGTCATCCAGGAATCCCGGGATCCGCGCCTGCCCATTGCGCATGGCCCGCATCAGCCGTCCATCCGCGCCGCGCATGTGCGTTAGCACCGCGTCTGCAGCCTTGCCTGCCGCCTCGATGTACTTCTTCTCGCCCAGCACCTGGCCCGTCTTGGCCATGCCCGCGATCATCATGCCATTCCACGACACCAGCACCTTGTCATCCATGCCCGGCTGTTTGCGCTTGTTGCGCTCAGCCAGCAAGCGCCCGTCGATCTGCTTCTTCAGCGCCTTCGCCGCGTCCAGCGTCATGCCCTGTGCCTTGGCGAACTCGCCCAGGCTCACCGGCAGATACAGCACGTTCTCCGCTGGGGCGTTCGCATGGTGCGGGTCCTTGAAATTCGGCCCCTTGTCCAGACCATACAGAATCGAAGCATGGTGCGGCAGGCTCTGCTCCGCCAGCGTCCGGCCAAACAGCGCCTTGTTCACCTGCGCCGGCTGCCACAGGTAGCTCTTGCCTTCCATCGTGTCCACTTCCGCATCTTGTGCCGACCAGAACGCCCCCGTCGGGTCCGTCATCTCACGGATCACGTAGTCGCACGTTTCCCGGGCGATGTCGCCGTAGAAAGCCGGCTCATCCGCGCTGGGGTTGGTCGCCTGTGCGATCGCATACGTCTCCGCCAGGAGCCCGTTGTCGTAGAGCATTTTTTCAAAGTGCGGCACCAGCCACTTCTCATCGGTGGAATACCGGTGAAACCCGCCGCCGATCTGGTCGTACATCCCGCCGATGGCCATGCGCTGGAGCGTGTGCCCGATGGCCTTCCACAGGTCCGCATCCTGGTTGTTCTGATACACCTTCAGCAGAAACAGAAGATTCGTCGGCGTGGGGAACTTGGGCGCATCGCCAAAGCCCGCGTTCACCGGGTCGTAGGTCCTCAGCAGGGAATTCGCCGCTGTCTGCACAAGTTGTACATTCAGTTCGCCTGCATCATCCATGTGCGCCAGGTGCTTCTCGACGGATTCCGCCACCTGCACCGCCTGCCCGATGATCTCCGCCCGCTGCTCGTTCCACGCCTTGCTCAGCCCCAGCAGAATCTGCGGAAAGCTCGGCATCCCATGCGCCGGCTCAGGCGGGAAATACGTCCCCGCGTAAAACGGCTTAAGCCCCGCATCCTCCGGTCCCTGCGTCCCGGGCGGCGTCAAAAACACGCTCATCGGCCAGCCGCCCCGCCCCGTCATCACCTGCACCGCCACCATGTAAATGTCATCGATATCAGGCCGCTCTTCCCGGTCCACCTTCACATTGATGAAATGCTCATTCATCTGCGAGGCAATCTCCGGATTCTCAAACACCTGCCGCTCCATCACATGGCACCAATAGCACGTGGAGTACCCCACCGAAAGAAAAATCGGTTTCCCCAGCTTCCTCGAAAGCTCAAAAGCCTCCTCACCCCACGGATACCAGTCCACCGGGTTATGCGCATGCTGCAGCAGGTACGGGCTCGTCTGATTCGCCAGGTGATTGGTGTACTTCCAGCTTCCGTCCGCGTTAACCAAAGCCTGATGATGCGGATGCGCATGTGAATCGTTGGACATGAATCATCTTTCAAATAAGTGGAGGAAACATCTTACCCCTTCTTCCCCTGAGAAAGGTTTTGTTGGCGCTCCAATACGAGAACCTGCAATTCCGGGTGGCATGGCCTTCCTCTTCAATCTGCACCTTGCCTTCAGGGCCAATCGCCCGGTGCTATCACAGTACAAGCAACAAAACAAAGCTCGTGCACGCGCCCTAACCATCCTTAAAAACCCAACTCCCGCCTCCCAATCACCGCATCCACCCCCAACCGCCATTCGCATCGTTTAAATCTTGCCCATCTTGCAAATCCTGTTAAAAAACTTTCCTCACCAAGCCCCCAACCACACCCTTGCCCGCCTCCTCATCTTTGTAAATGTCTCTTCATAATCTGGTTAATCTTCGTCCGAAACGATTCTCCCCCATCCCTCCGCCCTCCCCCACAATCCCCCGCAACCTCCAGTAAACCACACAAACACCGCTCCTCCACACAACTTCAACCTCGCTCCTGACTAAAATACCCCGCTCATAACGCGTTCCTCCCCTTTCAACCGGAGCATTCAATGCTTAAGTCTCTCGTCACCCTTGTCACCGCCATTGCCCTCACCGGCCTGGCCCTCACCTCCGCCCGCGCCGCCGAAGCCGATGACAAAAAGCCCACCGAAGTCACCCTTCTGGGCTACTCCGTCGCCTCCAGCGTCTACAAGGAACTCATCCCCGCGTTCCAGAAAGAATGGAAGGAAAAGCACGGCCAGGACGTCAAATTTGCCGAATCCTATGCCGGCTCCGCCAAGCAGACCGATGACATTTTAAAGGGCAAGGAAGCCGACATCCTCGTCACCAA
>CAZIWA010000203.1:0-5810 GCA_964542875.1 uncultured Phycisphaeraceae bacterium | reverse complement strand
CCCGGGTGCATGTGCCGACAAATACCCCAAATGCTTTTACCCTGGCTATATCCGCGGGTCGCCGAGGCTTCGAGCGCAGCCCACGGTCGGCACTCATTTGATTGCCTCTTAATTTTCAGCACCTGCGATGGGTCGCGCAGGCACTCCAACCCTTGCATGGGCGTCTGCCTTCTCACGTAATCGTCGGCAGCTTCGTCCAGTCGTACCCGATCTTCGCATCGTTATGGGGAATCCGCCCTTCATCCTTGGGGTTGTACACCTTGGACGTGATGTAAAACAGGTGCGCCGGCCCCTGCAGGCACCGGCACCCATGCGCCACTCCCGTGGGAATGCGCACCACCCGGGCCGGCTGGTTTTCGCCCATGAAAAACTCCATCAGTTTCCCATGCGTCGGCGATCCTTCGCGCGTATCAAACAGCGCCACCTTCAGCACACCCACGGGCACGTACCACCAGTCGATCTGCACCTGATGGATATGCCACGCCTTGGCGGTGTGCGTGTACATCAGCGAATGGCTCCACTGGCCAAACCCTTCGCTGAAAAAGTCATCGGTCACCCGGACCACTTCCCGAAAAAAGCCACGCTCATCCACGTTGGTCTTGAGGTCTTTAAATGCGACGCCTTCGATCATGGGAGGAATCCTGAAATGGTTTTAGAACCAGACTTGTACCGTCACACGTAGTTGTACCAAACCCAGCCGTCCTGTTCCCCCGTCAAATGTGCCAGACATTAACGATCGCCAAAATTCATCTGTCCCGTAGGGTGCGGCCCAAGTTAAGCATTTGCCGATTTCCCACGCGCCCGCGTTGCCGGGTGACGGGTGACGGGTTGTCGGGTGTCCTGAGGAACCCAAAGGGGAATCATGCCGCAAAATGGCATTCACCTTGAGTGACATGAACTTATCGAAGCCCCCCGATAACCCGAAAACCCGATACCCCGAGTGCATGTGCCGACAAATACCCCAAAGGCTTTTACCCTGTCCACTACCCCCGCCTCTGCTGCCCCAGCCCTGACCGGTTATAGGCCCCCACCAGCACCAGCGACAGCACAGTCAGCATCACCGCTGCGGGAAACGCCCCAGCCAGTTCCCCCTGCTCATACTTGGCATAAATCACGATCGGCAGCGTCTGCTTCCCCGGCTGCCAGCCAAACACCATCAGCGTCGCCCCAAACTCTCCAAGCCCCCGGGCAAACGCCAGCACCAGCCCGCTCATCAGCCCCCGCAACGCAAGCGGCAGCGTGATCCGCCAAAACACCCGTCCACGCGACGCCCCCAGCGACCGCCCGGCCTCTTCCAACGACCGGTCCACTCCCGCAAATGCTGCCCGAGCCGGAAGATAAAACATCGGCAGCGCCACCGCCGCCGCCGCCAGCACAGCCCCCTCGGGCCGAAACATCACCGAATACCCCGTCCACTCCTTCAAATACTGCCCCAGCACCCCCCGCGACCCCAGCAGCATGATCATCCCATACCCCACCACCGTAGGCGGCAGCACCAACGGCAGCACCAGCAACGCCTCCACCACGCTCTTGCCCCGAAACCTCGCATGCGACATCACATACGCCAGCGGGACCCCAACCACGCAAATCAACACCACCGCACCAAGCGTCACGCCCAGCGACACCCACAAAGCACCCAAACTCTCCGACCAATCCTGCATGGGAGCCTTCACTTAGCCAGCCAACCGACTCACTTTAGCCAATCACCCGCTTCTTCACTCCATTCAGGCATCATCCCCTCTCATATGTTTTGGCGTTTGCGCATCGACATCGGTCTGCGCCCCAGCAGTGCGATCAGCTGTAGCCGGAGGCCAGCAAGTCTTCGAGCGCAGCCCCCCGGACAACGATTTTTTGATCCTCTCTTGTTTTCAGCACCCTCGATGGAGGCTGAAAATGTCTTCGTCTCTTGTATTGGAAATTGCTTTGTCGAAATTGATGCTCTCGCGCTCACCCACGTCCAGCCATCCAGCTTGTAATGGATCGACTTTTAAAACCTCTTCGCCTCAAACTTCATCCCACAAAAAACAAACCCCGGGTGAAGCACGCATTCATGCTTCACCCGGGGCTAAAATCTTCATGAATCGGACCCGCCAGCCTAAATACCCTCAAAAGTCCGGCGCCCCCAGACAGCCAAACCTCAATACGCCCGCACCACGCCCACCAAAATGCCCTGGATCATGCAGGCCGGCACAATGATCGGCTCATACTTGGTGTTGGCCGGCTGAAGCCGGATATGGTCCTTCTCTTTGAAATAGAACTTGAGCGTCGCTTCGCCAGTCTCTTCAAGCAGTGCCACCACGATCTGCCCATTGCGCGCCGTGTTCTGGCGCTTGATGATCGCGTAATCATTCTCCTGAATGTGCGCGTCAATCATCGAGTCCCCGCGCACCCTCAGTGCGAAGGTATTGGGGCCGTCTGACTTGAAGTCGTCGGAGAAGCTCGTATGCCCGGGGCCGGTAAACAGCGCCTCCAGGTCCAATGACTCACGGTTCTCCACCGCCTCGATGGGCGTACCCGCCGCGATCGACCCCACCAGCGGGATCCGCGACCGGCGCTCTTCATCAGGCAGCTTGAGGTCCTGACTCAGTTCCAAAGAGCGTGCCTTGTTGGGCTTGCGCTGCAGCGCGCCCTTTTTGATGAGCGCTTCGACGTGTTCGAAGATCGTGACTTTGCTGACCCCCATGGCGTCGGCCAGTTCCTGCAAACTGGGCGAATACCCCCGTGTGATCCGGATGTCTCGAATCTTGGTCAGAATGTTGAGCTGCTTGGGTGTGAGATTCATGGCACTCCTCCAGACCGCCCATCACAGGCGGCCGATTGACTTCAGGCAAAAGCCCGTTTGTTTCAGATTCAAATTCCACATGCACTTCTTCATGCGCATCCGCAGGCATCTTCACAGCCTTGCCAAACAATGATTCGGCCATCGACCGAAACCACATCTTGGAGTTGCGCAGCCCCTGGCCGATCTCGCCGGCCAGCGCCGTGCAAAGATCCGAAGCCTCTTCGGTCGCCATCGTCTGCGAGCCCGATTCCCCCATCACCTCGTAAGAAGCCAGGGAAAGCATGCCCGCGTCCGCCACAGACCGCACAGCCCTGCGGCCCATCGGCACGTCAGACCGGTTCGTCACCACGCTCCGGATCGAATCCCAGCTCGCCGGCGCCTGCACCAGTTGCCTGCCCTGCGCACGCGTCTGAGTCAGATAGTCTCCGCCGGGCCCAAGAATCACCAAGGTGTCCTGGCTGGCCGAGTTGTTCGTAAAGGTCGTCATGGCTCTACCTCCTTATTGGGGCTTGGGCTCTTGCCGGCCCCATTGATAGGGCCGAACATTTGCCTCACACCATTCATTTCGACGTTCTGACACGATTGACTGCAAAGATTCTTCAAATCTCGTACGGATTATGTTAGCCTAACCGAAACCCGAACGTCAAGCACAATTGCAACATGTTGAAATATCGTGGATTATACGTGTCTGTGGATAACTCCCCGCTGTACACCCTACCGTATTATCGGACTCACACATGATCGTCTACTGCTGCGCAGACCTCCTCTTCTCCACCCGCATCCGCTCAGTCTGTGACGATTCCAAGGTCCCCAGCCGCCCCGCGCGAAACGTCCAAATGCTCCAAAACCGTCTCGCCCGGGTCGACGACGGCAAAACCAATCTCCCAGTCACCTGCGTCATGGTTGATCTTGACCTGGGCGACGACGCCCTCGCCCTCATCACCGCAGCCAAGGCGCACGACGCCAAAGTCCCCGTCATCGCCTTCGGCGCACACGTCGCCACAGAGCTCCTCCAGGCCGCCAGAGACAAAGGCGCTGACTTTGTCATGCCCCGCGGCGCTTTCACCGGCCAGCTCCCCAGCCTCGTCGCGCGCTTCGCCCCGCAACCCTAACTCTTGATTAGTCTCGCCTTTTCCGGCCCTGCATCAAGCCCTTCCTTCACCGTCAGCGCCAGCACCACCAGCAGCAGGCACGCCAGCACATCCTCGTGGTACGACATGGAAAGCACCGCCAGTTGCTTGGGCAAAGGGTCTCGCTGCAGCACCCACACGCACACCACCACCACGCCCATCGCCACCCAGCGCCACCTTCGGCCTTGCGGCTCGCGAAGCAGGTCCCGCACCGCCAGGTACGCGCAAGGCAGCATCAGCACAAAGTGGTGCAGCCACGTCAAAGGGGACATCAGCGCCGCAAACGCGCACGCCACCGCCCATTCCGGGGCCAGCGCGCTCGTCTTCCCGGCCTTCTTGCGGAGGCCCGAAGGCTCATCCTTCTGCTCTGCCGCGGCTCCTTCCCAGGCCGTCTCCGCCGCGCTCCCCCATCGCTTTCTCATGCGCCACGCCAGCGCCAGCGCGATCATCGCCAGCACACCCCTGATCACCCGCTTCACCGTCTTGTCGTCCAGATCCAGGAACTGCACAAACCCCCAGTGAGGCCGGCCCAGCGCCGGGTCCGTCGCGGCCGTTTCTTTCTGATTGGCGAAATCCCCGTTGAACTTCTCATGGAAAAACAACGGATGCCCCACCGGGTACGTCTGCAGATACCGGGTAATCGCAAACGGCAAGCTCTGATTCTGATGCTTCGGCGGTTCAATCCCGTTCTCTGATGGATCCGTATTCTTAGACAGCGCCGTCACCCGCTCCCAATATTTGCCCAACGCGTGCTGGGTTTTCTCCGGCCCCCAGATGATTCCCGGCACCAGCACGTTGAAAACGATTAAAAACACCACCGTCGCCCCCGCTGCCGCCCACTGTCGCTTGTACAGCAGTAACGGCAGAAACAGCACCGGCGTGCTTTTAAAGCTGATGGCCAGCGCCAGCCACACCCCTGCCGCCACGCTCTTGCCCCGGTAAACGCACCATCCGGCCAGCGTCAACATCGTCAAAAGCTGAAATTGCAGCCCTGCTTCATCAAAATCCCGCACCACCCATGGCGCCAGCAGCACAAAGCCCAGCACAACCCCCGCCAGATGCACGCCCTTGCCCACCCGTGCCGCCCCGTCGGCCATTTCCCCCCACAGCCGCACGATCACCCACAGCCCCAGCAATGTCATCCCCAGGCTCAGGGCCTGGGCGCCTTTAAGGCCCAACAGCTCCAGCACCGCGTCGATCAGCACCCGTCCCGGCAGGTAATGGTCGCCGATCCCCGTTCCATCGGGCATTACATAAGGCGTCCCGTCCAGCACGGTCTGTCCCAGCCGCAAGTGCCATTCAAAATCCTGCCCGCTGGTCTTAAACACCAGCAGTTGGACACACTTCCCGATGATCAGCAGCAAAATCCCCGTCATCATCACCCATCTAAACCCAGCGGTGTCATACCAAGGCGGCTTGACAGGGCTTGAATCCGGCTGGGGTTGGGTCATCGGGTCTTTATATGTCTTCTTCCCGCAACGGTCCAACGGATTTTCACATTCTTTCGTCCACATCTTTGTGCCCTAAACATAAAACCCACTTTCCCGCCTTGTTGCCCACAGTCCTAGACCCGCTAAACTGTCCCGTTCTGTTTTGTTAACCCGGAGTCTCTCGTTGTCCGCTAGCGCCTGGAGATACTGGTTCATTGCCCCCCTGGTACTCATGTGCCTGTGGCTGTGCATAAGCCCGGCGCACGCGCAGGGGGTGGAGGCCACCGGCCGCCCCGTCTCCGCCGTTCAGGTCCAGGGCGCAAACCAGGTTCCCGTCCAGCTCGTGCTGAATCAGGTCCGCCAGCAGGCCGGCCAGCCTTACGACCCTCAAGTCGTCAAGGAAGACATCGTCCGCATCACCTACCTGGGCCGTTTCGCCAAGGTCGATGCCAAGGTCAAAGACCTCCC
>CAZIWA010000202.1:0-5944 GCA_964542875.1 uncultured Phycisphaeraceae bacterium | reverse complement strand
CATGCCCCTTAAGCTTCTCTTTGGGCGTGCAGCAGTAGTCCCACGGCGTCTTGCACGCGTCCCCCTCCGCGACACAATCCGGGATGGATTTATCAATGATCAGCACCGCCGCCCGGTTGGGCACAAACGGCTCCTTGCGCCCGCCCACCACGCCGGTCACCACCACTTTCTCTCCGTCCGCGGCCCCGCTGATCACCTGCCCAACCTCCGTCGCCTTCCCAGTAGGCGCCGCCGTCAAGAACAACCCCGTCGGCAGCGCCGCCGCCGCTGCAGACTGCGCCACCGGCTTCTCTTCCTTGTTGTCGCAGCCCATCAGTCCACCGCTCAGCACCAGCCCCGCGGCAACCATTCCCAAGCACGATTTGATTGAAAAAACCATCGGCAACACTCCTGTAAAAAGGGTTAAACAGACTTCAAAGCCGACGTAATCGGCATCCTTAAACAATGAACCGCAGGCGGCACCACACCAATCACCCCCAGCCCGATCGACGTCGCCAGCCCCAATGCCAACACAGCCGAATCCACCCGCAGCCCCGTCTCCCCCATCGCAAACCGAACCGTAAACCCGTCCAGCGCCAGCACGCCGATTGCGCACGCCACCAGTCCGCCCGCCATCGTCGCCAGCACTGCTTCCTGCACCAGGCTTACAAACACCGCCCTGCGCGAGTACCCCAGCGTCTGCAGCGTCGCAAACTCCCGCATCCGCGTCGCAAACGCCGAGTAAAGCGTGTTGAGCCCCCCGAAAAGCCCGCCGATCCCGATCAGCCCCGCCGTCACGGCCGCCATCAGTTGAATCGGCTTGTAAAACGCCGCCACCTGCGCGTAATACCCCTTTTCGGACATCGCCACGATCTCCAGATCCACCCGCTTGGACGCAAACAACTGCACATCCTCCAGCGTCGCCGTGTCCAGCGTCATCACCACGCACGAAACCGTGTCGCGCTTGGTCGCCACCTGCAAATCCGATAGCGGCACCCAAACCTCCGAATCCGTCACACTTCCCGGCGAAGACAAAACCCCCGCCACCGTCCACGGTCGATTGTCGAAATACACTTTCTGCCCCAGCGCAGCCTCGCCGCTGGGCAGCCCAAGCGTGCGCACAGCCAGCCGCCCCACCAGAATCCCATCGCTCCCCGGCTCCGGCCATTGGCCCATTGAAAGCCGCACCTGCCCATGCACCAGCAGCGCTTCCGGCGTCACGCCTCTAAGCGCAACCGCAATCGGCTTTCCGTCATCCGGCGCCCGGTTCAGCCGCGCCTGAAGATGCACCTCAGGCGAAACATGGCTCACCCCCAGCGTCGTCCGCAGCCCAGGAATGCTCGACGCCGCCATCCCCGCCACCCGCGCCGATATCTCGCTCCGCTCCACGCTCTCTTCGCTCCCTGCCGCCACAATCAACGCATTCTCCGCCGCCCCGCTCGTCTTGAGGCTGCTGTTCATCCCCTGCACAAAGCCCGCCGCCGCCAGCACCAGCAGCACCACCAGCATGCTTCCGGCCACCAGCAGCCCCAGCCGCGCAGGCGACCGCCCCATGTTCCGCACCGCATATTCCCAAGGTAATCCGCGCATTTCCTGTGTCCTTTTAACCTTCAAACAGCCCGAAAACACCCGGCAATCTCACGCCGCGAAGCCTGCCACGCCGGCGCCAGCCCCGCCGCCACGCCCAGCGCCATCGCCACCATCAACCCCGTCGCCAGCGTTTTCGGCGTCGCCAGAAACGGAATCGAAAAACCTTCGCTCGACAGCGCAAACTGCCCCGCATGCATCACCCACAGCGCCGCGCCGCACCCCACCAAACCTCCCGCCAGCCCCATCAGCAGGCTCTCCGTGATGATCAATCCCGCAATCTCCAGGCTCGTGAACCCCAGCGTCTGCAGCACCGCGTGCTCCTTGATCCTGTCCTGCACGCTCAGCACAATCGCATTGGCGATCAGCCCCAGCACCGCCGCCAGGCACCCCCACCCCACATACCGGGTGAAGGCGATCAGTTGCACCGCGTCCCCCGCGGTCTGCGCGATAAAACTCTTCTCTCCGCTGGTCATCGTCGGCAGTTGGTCTGTCGCAAACATCGCGTCCACCGCCTCCGAAGTGCTCTTAAGCTGGCTCGGATCATTGATCTTCACGTTGAACTGCGTAACCACCCCCAGGTCGCCCGACGCAGACCCGCGCTGCAAAAACCCCAGATGCACATACGCCACATTCAGGTCCTGCGGATTGTCCGAATCCAAGATTCCCGTCACATGCACACGCCTGCCCGCCGCCTCGATCTGGTCCCCCACTTTCACGCCCCGCCGCTGTGCCAGTGTCTTGCCCACCAGCGCGCCGTCGGCCCGCTCCACCCATTGCGCCGTCGACCCTGAAATCAGCCGAATCCCCGACGCATTCTCCCTCGCCCACTGCTCCGCAGGCACGCCCCGGTACGTCACCACGTCCAGCCCGGCCCTGCAGTTGGACACAATCACCCGGATCGGCGTCACCGTCGCCACCCCCGGCAGTCGGGCGATCTGGTCCCCATACCGCTCCGGCAGCCGGCTTGTCGAAGGGCAAAACCGCCCCTGCTGATACACCACCAGCGTCGCATCCTGCGCAGTCTGCTTTGTCGTCGCCTCCAGCCCCTGCTGCATGGTCTGAATCGCGGCGAACAAAAACATCGCCACCGCCACCCCGGCGATGGTCAGCCCGCTGCGCAAAGGCCGCCGCACGATCTGCTTCACGATAAAAGGCAGCATCTTAGGGCTCAGCATGCGCCGCCTCCTTGCTCTTCTCCACGGTCCTTACAAGTTGCCCCTTTTCCAGGTGCAGCGTCGCGTGCGCATGCTCCGCGCAATGCGGATCATGCGTCACCATCACAATGGTTTTGCCCAGCTTCTGGTTCAATTCCTTCAGGAGCGCCATCACCGCCCCCGCCGAAGCTTTATCCAAATCCCCTGTCGGCTCGTCCGCCACAATGATTCGCGGGTCCGTCACGATCGCCCGCGCAATCGCCACCCGTTGCTCCTGCCCGCCCGAAAGCTGCCTCGGATAGTGGTCATGCCGGTCTGCAATCCCCACCAGGTCCAGCGCCTTGGCCGTCCGCTCATGCCTCTCCTTGCGTGAAATCTTGTGCAGCAGCAGCGGAAGCTCCACGTTCTCATACGCCGTCAACGTCGGCATCAGGTTGTAAAGCTGGAAGATGTACCCCACATACCCGCTTCGCCACCTCGCCAGTTCCGACCGCGAAAGCCGAGTGATGTCCTTGCCATCGATAATCAGCCTGCCGGACGTCGGCCGGTCGATCCCCGCGATCAAATTCAGCAGCGTCGTCTTCCCGCTGCCCGAAGGCCCCATCAGCGCCAGAAACGCGCCCGCCTCCACCTGAAGGTCCAGGTTGTCCAGCGGCACAATCACATTGTCCCCGCGCCGGTATTCACGTCGAAGCTGTTCACACACGATCAAGCTCATGGCCTGCCTCCCGCACCTTGGGTTTCGTCCAGTTGAATCTCCTGCACCGCCAGCACCCGGCCCTCCGCCAGCCCTTCAGGCACATCCACAATCAGGCGATCCCCCGGGTTCAGCCCGCTCGCCACTTCAATCCACTCTTTATGCCGCAGTTGCCCCAGCGTCACCGTCTTCTGCCGGGCCTTGCCCGTTTCGTCTGCCGTCCACACCTGCCTGGTGCTCCCCGCTTCACCCCCCACAATCCGCGTCGGCGCAAACACCCGGCTCACGCCATGTTTGTCACCGCCACTGGCTTCATGCGCCTGCGCGATGAACTTCACCCGCGTCAGCATCTGCGGCTTGATCGTCCCCGACGGCTTCTCGATCTTCACCTTAAACTGCAGCGTATTGCGCGCGATATCCGCCTCAGGCACCACGCGCGCCACCCGCCCCGCAAACGTTTGGTCCGGCAGCACATCCACCACGATCTGCGCCTCCATCCCCACCTCCACCTTCGCCGCCTGGGATTGCGGCACATCCACCCGCACCTGCAATGAAGCCGGGTCATACACCTTCACCACGGTCGATTCCCCATGCCGTACCGCCGCACCCGGTTCCACCAGCCTTGCCATCACCACCCCCGCCACCGGGCAAACCACCTCGGATCGCTCCAGCGCCAGCTTTGCCTCGTCGTACCCGGCCTGCGCCGTTGCCAGTTCCGCTTGGGCCAGGCGCGCATCCGCTTCCAGTTGATTCTTAAGCCGCTCCATGCGCGCCTTAAACACCGGTTCCTGCTGTCCCGCTGCATCCAGTTCCGCCTTAAGCGCCTTCGCGCGGGACTCCGCCGCCTGCACCTGTGCCGGAGCCACCAGCCCGCGCTCCACGGCCAGCTTCCGGTTCGTCACCTCCAGGTTGGCTTCGGCCAGCTTGGCCTGCAGCCTCGCCAGCTCAGTCGGCAGTTGTTTCACCTGCGCCGCCAGTTCCGCCGCCGCCGGCCCCAGGGTTTTTCCGTCTCCCAAAGCCTGCCGCGCCGTCTCCAGCCCCGCCTGGGCCCGCGCCACGTGCGCCTGAGCCTTGGCCAGCGCCAGCTTCGCATCCACATCCGTCAGCCGCGCCACCACTTGGCCCGCAGCCACCGGATCCCCCTCCAGCACCAGCACGTGAGAAACCACTCCATCGCGCAGCGCCCCCACCGTCACCGCATACGGCGAAGGCTCCACCCATCCCGGCGCCTGCGTCACCACCCCGCCTGCCGCCTGGGCATGCTCTATCCCTCGCATCACCACCGGCGTCACGCGCACCGCCACCGCAGGCCGCAGCGCATCCCGCAATGAATACCCCAGCAGCAACACCACCGCCGCCACGACCCCAAGCGGAAGCAGCAGCCGCGTCTTCCACCTCGGCGTCGGCTCCGGCACTGCTGTACCCGACCGACCGCCGGACAATGAAATCAATCCCGCATCCCGCGTAGAGTCTGAACCAGAACCTGGGCCTGCCATGGCAAGGCCTCCTGATCTTCAAAATTTGATGTGCTTGAAAGCTCCACCTGCCTGCGAATGCCTCACCCGGCAATACGCGCAAAACCACGCGATTGGCCGCAGGGCACGCAGCAACAATCCGATTGAAACCTTTGAATAATCCCTCCACTCTTTCCCGCCCGCTCCCCATCAGGGAGAAGGCTGGAATGAGGGTGTTTTCCCTGCCTATTATTCAAAAAATCCCAATTGAAGCTCTTAAGCCCTAGGCGGCTTAAACACACCCGAGAGATGCTCACCCGCCGGAACCATCACTGACCCATCAGCTACAACCACGCGCTCCGCTTGCGGCAAATCCACCATCACCGCCTGCATCGGAGCCATCGACCGATCAACCGCCTTGCAAAACACCGTGCAATCCGTGCAAGGCCCCTTGGCCGGCACCTGCCCCGAATCCTTCATCACATCACCCCCGGCGGCCACGGACTTGCAAACATCCCCCGCGCAGCAATTCGTGATGCGTTTGACCACCATTGCATTGCAGCTCGCCACCGTCGCCGAAAGCACACCCACCATCACAAGCAGGATGGCAACCGCACGCAAAATGGTCCGCACTTCATTCACGATCATTCCATTATTCATTGGTACCCCCCAAACCGCAATCCCCCTCTGCTTGTGACATTCAATAAATGAATCACGGTGCTCATTTCCGGCCAGACCTAGACTCCATACCTCAGCCCCTTCTTCTCCAGCATCTCCGCCATCTTGTTCGCCGTGAACACCGCTGTCATATGCTGCGATTCAAACGTCATCCCTCCCAGATGCGGCACGATCACCACATTGTCATGCCCCCTGGCGTAACGGATCAGCGGATGATCCACCAGATCCGTCCGCCACTCCCCTTCGATCACATCCAGCCCCGCCGCACCCACATGCCCGCTCTCCAGCCCCGCCAGCAGATCCGCCTCATTGATGATCGCCCCTCGGCTGGTGTTGATGATCGTCACCCCCCGCTTCATCTGCTCGATCTCCCGCCGCCCGATAAACCCCCG
>CAZIWA010000201.1:0-5977 GCA_964542875.1 uncultured Phycisphaeraceae bacterium | reverse complement strand
CCCCTCCATCCATTAACATGTTCTCGCCTTACATCCAATCCGAACAACCAGGATCCACCCCATGTCCAGCAAAACCCTCGACAAATCCCAATTCCCCGCGCTCGCCAGGTTCTACCGCGACCACCTCACCTCCAACATCATGGGCTTCTGGGACAAGTTCTCCCCCGACACCGCCAACGGCGGATTCTTCCACTGCTTCGACCGCGAAGGAAAAATCACCGACCGCCGCAAAAACATCTGGTGCCAGGGCCGCATGACCTACATGTACAGCGCCATCTACCGCCGCCTGGAAAAGAAACAGGCCTGGCTCGACAACGCCACCCGAGGCCGCGACTTCCTCGTCAAAAACGCCTACAAAGGCAAAGGCCGCTGGCACTACATGCTGGATGAAACCGGCAAACCCATCAACTCCAGCCCCTCCTACTACGCAGACTCCTTCGTCCTCCAGGGCCTCTGTGAATACCAGCTCGCCACCGGCGATAAGCGCGACCAGGCCCTCATCGAAGAAACCTACGAATCCATCTCTAAAAACATCTTCGATCCCAACCAGAACGAGTTCCACCACTTCACCCCCGAAAAAGGCGTCCTCTACCAGGGCCCTTCGATGATCTTCGTCGGCTGCGCCCCCATGCTCCGCGCCGTGCTGGGCGCCCCGCGCGTCGACGCCATCGTCAAAACCTCCCTCACCCGCCTGCTCCACACTTTCTACAAAGGCAACGGGCTCTTCTACGAGATTCTCGGCGTTGACGGCAACGAACTCCCCGACGGCAAGTCCTTCATCACCAACCCCGGCCACACCATCGAATGCTCATGGTTCTGCATGGAGGAAGCCCTCTACCAGAAGGACGCCAACCTCCTGGACCGCGCCATCGGCATGGCCGCCGCCGCCTACGACAAAGGCCACGACAAGCAAATGGGCGGCATGTTCGGCTTCGTCGACACCAACGGCAACCGCCCCCCCGGCCCGGAAGTCATGAACCCCTGGGGCGAACGCTGGGACCACAAGATCTGGTGGGTCCACTCCGAAGGTCTTAACGCACTCATCCTCGCCGCCATCGCCGGCAACCGCCAGGACATGATGGACCGCTTCCTCGCCCTTCACGAATTCACCTTCAAATACTTCCCCGACCCCCAGTTCGGCGAATGGTACGAATACCTCGAACGCGACGGCAAACCCTGGTACACCGACAAAGCCAAGTGGATCAAGAGCGCCTACCACATCCCCCGCAACCTCCTCAACATCACACTCCTCCTCGAAGGCAAAAAATAAGCCTGATTCATTCCCACTGAAACCTCAATCTAAAAAACAGCACGGCTCTCCGCCGTGCTGTTTTCATTCCTACTCCTCTCCCTTTGAGAGCTTTACCCATAAACTCTGACGCAGGTCGGATTAGACGTCTTCGTCGTAATCCGACATCTCGTTTTACGGCCGAAAATCAATTCCGTGAACAACTCTCAATGAGATACCGACTCTGTTTTTGACTTTATGGGCAAGGCCCCATCAGAGAGAGGGCTCACGGTAAGGGCCAACACGGTTCAGTTAAGCCCTTGGCCCTTGCTTGCATCCTCATCCAAAGTGCTGAAGGCACGGCCCTATGACAGCCAGGGTCGCAGCGCTTCTGAGCGCGTAGGCCCTGGTAAACATCTAAAAACGATGCTCTTGCACGCGCCTGCGTCCAGGCCAATCAACCAGTAACGACTCCACTTCCCTCCGACCAGACCCCAGACCCTAGACCCTTCTTCCCCTCTCACTCCTCATACTTCACCGCCTCCGACAAAACCTTCCCTTTCCACATCGGCAGCCCGGGAATCACTGATTCCTTCTGATACGAAACCTCCGCCCCTTCATACACAGCCTGGATCGTGTCCCCCGCCGCAATCCCCCGCATCCCCTTCTCATCTGCAAAACCCGCCAGCGGAATCGCCATCGAATATTTACCTCCCGGCATCAGCGGTACCAGAAAATCATCCACCCTCCCCGCCACGCCCGGCCCTTGCGCAAAGCGAAGCGTCTTCCCCTCCCGCCCCGTCACAAGCAGCGTCACCTGGGTTGGCGCCAGCGAGCGCCCATTGCCCAGCATCATTCCCAGATTCACCACGATCGGCTTTTCTCCCGCGTTCTGCACCGTCACTTCCACCACGCCTTTCCCCGCCTTCTCCAGCTTCAGGCTCACCCCAGCCACAGCCTTCCCGGCCAGCGGCGCCGCAGGCGCCCCGGCATCAGCACCGGAGAATCCCAGGCCCAGCGCCATCACACAAAGAATCCCCGCAACAAGACAAACAGAAGGTCGCATTGCCATCACATCACTCCTTTTTAATGAGACATCCCCGGCCATTCCGGAAATGAAAAGCGCAGACGCATCAGCACAAGCTTTCAATCCTATCCCGCACTCCATGCGCCATCAACCAAAATTTTAACACTACCCTCTAGCTCACCCGATAAACCTCACCGCTGAGCACCACCGTCGTCGCATGCGTCACCTTCGCCGAAAGCTCCACGGCCCCATGCCCCACTTCAATCTCACCCACACCCCACGACAGGCCGCTCCAGATCTGCTTGTCGTACTCCACCTTCACCGGCAGTTCCTTCCCGCCCTGCACCGCCTTAAGTGTGATCAGCTCGCCCATCGGCTTGCCCGCCGGCGGCGATCCGCCCGATATCCGGAACATTAATCCATCCGGCGAACACAGCTTCACCACGAACCTCAGTACGCCTTTCTTAACCCCCTCCACCTTCCCGGCCAGCGCGTTCACACCTATCGACTCAAACACTGCCGGCACCCGCTCGATCGCCTTGGGAATCACCACATCCTCCTGCACCCCCAGGTCGTATTCCGCTGCGGCGAAACATCCCAGCCCAATCACCACCATCTGCTCCGGCCCCACGGTCACCTCGCCCTCCTTAAGCCCCACCTTGAAGCCGGCATCGCAAAACAGCACCCGCCCCTTGCCGTACCCCATCGCATCAAAGGGCACCTTCGCCACGCTCTGCCCCGGGTTCACCACCGTCACCATGGCCCCGTCATGCCGCTTGTTTACCAAGCCATACGCCTCTCCCTTCCCGGGCCACCCGCCAAAGGTTTGGGTCCGTCCAAACTCCTGCAGGCCCATCCAGATTTCCTGCGCCCGGGCGAACCACTTGGCATCCGCCTTGTCCAAAAGCTCCAGGTTCCCGTAATACGTGTTCACCCACCCGCCCCGCGCCAGTGAAAGGATCAGCATTCCCTTCCACGCCTGCGTCCGTCGGCCGTAACACGTGCCTGTTATGCCGATCATGAACCCCGCATTGTCCACCCGCTCAAGCGGAAACCCAGACAACTCGTACACCCGCACCTGGTGATCGCTATACACATCCTTAGACCTCCAGAACCGCATCGCCGGCACATCCGCCGGCCGCGGGTCCCCGCAATACACCGAATCAAACACCTCCATCCACGACGTCTCCAGCGCCTTGCCGATCGGCACGCTCGTGTTCCCTTGGCTGCTGGTCTCCTCCAGCCCGTTGTATGCGATCAGCACCACCTCGGGATGCTTGGCCCGAAACGCCTTGAGTCCCGTGCTGAAGGCCGTGATGTTCGCCCGCCGGATCTCCGACGGCAGCATCGTCCGCTTCAGTTCCGGCGTCGCCGTCGAGAAATTCACGAAGTCGAACTTGAACATCCGCACACCCTTCTCGTACCACCCGTGCAGCGCATCCAGAAAGTCATTCAAAAACCCGCCTGCAAACATGCACGCCGACATCCGGTCTCCCTGCAGCGAGTCCTCCCATGCAGGCACCGCGTTGATCTTCGCAAACAGCGCATTGCACCCCACCCACATCCCCGGCTTGATCCCGTTCTCCGCGCACTTCTTGAGCCATGCGTCAGGCCCCTTGGGCCAATGCGGCTTTCTCCACGTCCGATATCCCCCGTCCACCGCGTACCAGAACGCGTCCATCATGTAGTAGTCCAGCTTCATCCCCAGCTTCCGCAGCCGGATCATGTGCTCAAGCTGTTCCATCGCAATCGCTTCAGTCAGCTCCACATTGTCCGAAAGCTCGTCATACGAAGCCCAGTTGATGTACACGCCGATAGGTTTCTTGATCATCGCTCGATTTCCTTCATGGGAAAGCCTTTAGTTACTCAGACCATCATATTAATACTTACACTCAAACCCGCACGCAAGGGTGCATGAAACTTGCTGCTCTCCTCCCTCTTTTTCCACTTGGAACCGGCGTCTATCTTTCAGCCTCTTCCCTTCGCGTCTTCGCGGTTAAAAATCTGTTCCTGGTTTTCACTCTTCATTCTCCGGCCCGTAAAACCATCATTTCTCTCAACTGCTCCTCTCTTTTTCCACTTTCCATTGCAGCCATTGCAATCTCACGCCCCCGCCTTCCCCTTATTCCTTTTCCCATGTACCCTATAACCTTCCAAACTGACATATCAGATCCCAAGAGGCTCCCATGAACATCACCCTCGGCCCTGAACGCATCATCTTCACCGACGCCATCCAGCCTTTCGCCCATCAGGCAGCCAACGGCAATCTCCTCATCCACGCTCAGCTCCGCTTCCCCCCCGGCTTCCAATGGCCCAAGGAAAACGCCTACCCTGGCGTCCTGGGCGCCATCATCTCCCGCGACCTGGGCGCCACCTGGCAACGCTGGGTCCACAAGCCCGCCAACCAATCCTTCGCCCCCACCGACAACGCCGCCATCAACGCAGTCCTCTCCCCCGCCGACCCCGGCCCCATCACCGAAGGCGCCAGCGTCCAACTCAAAAACGGCCCCGTCCTCATCCAGGAATGGACCGCCCACAAAGGCCCCGACCAGCACGGCAACTACGTCGCCAAAGTCTGGGAATCCCACGACAACCTCCAAACCGTCACCGGCCCCTTCGACTCCCACATCTCGCTCCCGGATTCCAAAGGCGGCTTCGACGACTCCGGCCACCCCTACACCGGCCTCACTTTCCACCGCACCATCCTCCAGCTCCCCACCGGCGAACTCCTCGCCTGTGTCTACTGCTGGTTCAAATCCGATAACGTCCCCTGCACCTACGAACCCAAGATGCACAAGTTCCGCGTCGTGCTCCTTCGCTCCACCGACAACGCCCGCCACTGGACATACGTCTCCACCATCGCCGCCGGCCCCGTCGGTGAAGAAGGCTTCAACGAGCCCGTCATGGCCCGCATCCCCGCCGGCCCGCACGCCGGCCGCCTCGTCTGCCTCATCCGCACCGGCCGCGACAACCACCCCATCTACCAATCCATCTCCGACGACCACGGCGCAACATGGTCCCCCGCACATCCCATCCACCTTCACGGCGTCGATCCCGAACTCCTCGCCCTTCCCGACGGCACCCTCCTCGCCCTCGTCGGCCGCCGAATCATCAACGACACAAAAAACCAGCGCGGCTACTACCTCGCCTCCTCCACCGACGGCGGCCAAACCTGGGCCACCCTCGCCAAATGGAACATCGAGCCTCACGCCGGCACCGACAACACCACCTACTACTGCAGCCTCCGCCAGGTCTCCCCAGACACGCTCCTGGCCTTCTACGACATCGGCACCTGGACGGAGCCCGTCCGCTATACCGCCATGCGCCGGATCACCCTCACATGAATCTCAAAAAAATAATCACGAAAAACTAGACTCCTCCCCCCTCAGGGCTATGCTTGTAACAGAGGAGCCAAACAAGGCTGATCCAACAAAAGGACGCGTTAGAACGAGGGGACTTTACAGCCCCCGGATAAGAAAGAAGAACGCTCCGGAGAAGCCTTGGTTGACTCCCTTTTAAAGTCTGAAAAACGCCAGAGTGGCGACTAAAAAAACACTCTGGCGTTCCAAATCAAGAGCCGCCTCAAAAACGGCTCACTTTTGCCCCCGGAAGCGTCCGGCGAGACCCCACGGTCCGCCGGGCGTTTTTTATTTCACCCCCCCGTAGCCCGTAGGATGCGCCCGAGTCCCCGAGGCCCACCACCCCGGCAACAACACCCGACA
>CAZIWA010000200.1:0-6031 GCA_964542875.1 uncultured Phycisphaeraceae bacterium | reverse complement strand
TTTCGATTGTGCTGAGCCATTACAACATCGGGACGATCGAGGCGATCCAGGAATTTCCGCGTGGTTCGCGCAAAGCGCCGAAGCTGGCGCTGAGGACGGACACGGGGTTGTATCTGCTTAAGCGGAGGCAGCCGGGGAAAGATTCGCCTGAGAAGGTGGCGTTTTGCCATGGAATCCAATTGTTTTTGGCGGAGAAGCAGTTTCCGCTGCCGCATTTGATCGGGACGCGGCGTGAAAACAACTCGATGCTGCAGCTTAAAGGGCAGATTTACGAGCTGTTTGAGTTCATCAAGGGAACGCCTTACGACATTTCACTGGAAGCGACGGCGGACTCCGGGAAGATCCTGGCGCTGTTCCACAAGCTGCTTTTGGACTTCCAATCGGAGTTCCAATCGGCGCAGGGGTCGTACCACAACGCAAAATTCGTGCAGCAGTGCGTGAAGCAGATGCCCATCACGATGGAGAAGCTGCACCCCAGGTTTCAGCAGGAAAAGGCCCGGCTGCAAGGGTTGTTTGAGTTCGTGGAACGCAGCTACAACGAAGCGGGCCAGAAGGTGAACGAACTGGGGCTGCCGGAGTGGCCGCAACAGATCGTGCACTCGGACTGGCACCCGGGGAACATGCTTTACCGGGGCTCGCGCGTGGTGGCGGTGATCGATTACGACACGGCGAGGTTCATGCCGAGGATCATCGACATCGCCAACGGGGCGCTGCAGTTTTCGATGATTTCCGGCGGGGAAGATGTGTCGAAATGGCCGGATTACATTGATGAATCCCGGTTCAAGCGGTTTTTGCGTGCGTATGACGCGGTGCCGGACTGTATGTTGACGCGCGCGGAACTGCGCGCGGTGCCGTGGCTGATGATCGAGGCGTTGATCGCCGAGAGCGCGATCCCGATTGCCAATACGGGTCATTTTGCGCGGATGGACGGGGTGGAATTTCTGGGGATGCTGGAGCGGAAGATCAAGTGGATCCAGACACGGGCGGAGTCTTTGTCGAAGGTTTTGGAAGGGTGAGGGGGAGGAAGACGAAGAAGGGTCTCGGGTCTGGGGGCTGGGGTCTGGTCAGAGGGGATTGGGGCAAGAGGTGATTGCGATGCGGGTTGGCGGCCACGCTTGGTGGGCGGAATTTCATGGGGCGGTTGAGTGGATGTGGATAGGATGATGGGGGTGGCTTTGATAGGGTTGCTTTTTGGTTTTTCATGGGGTTGTTGGGTTTTGAGGCCGGAGTGGTGGGCCTCGGGGACTCGGCCGCACCCTACCAGAAGGGGTTTATATGAAGATGATGGTTTTGGTGGCGTGCGGGGCGATGCTGCTTGGCGGAGTGGCGCAGGGCGCGGTGGATGCCAAGGATAAGGCGCTTTTGGAGCGACTGAATTCGCCGGAGTGGAAGGTGCGTGAAGCGGCGAGCACGGAGCTGATTGGGCAGAAGTGGGATTTGGCGAGGTTGCAGGGGATGTATCAAGCGGCACCGTCGCTGGAGGCCAAGGAAAGGCTGCTGGCGGGTGCGAGGCATCAGTATTTCAGCAAGTTGATTTCCGGGCGAAGCAGTGAGGGGGATACCGGGGCGCTGGGGATTTATACGCCTAAACCGGAGATGCATCTGCAGCCGGCGGGGTCGCTGGCGCCGGTGAGGGCGCTTTATATTGTTTCGCCGATGTGCGGGATGCCGGGGGCGATCGCGCTTCGGCCCGGGGACCGGGTGGTGAAGGTGGGGACGACGGATTTAACCCAGCTACCGGCTGATGCGGAGCTCTATGGCGCGCTGGTGATGCAGGTGCAGTTGACGAAAGTCGGCGACAAAATGCCGATGACGGTGGAGCGGGATGGGCAGCGGATGGAAGTGACGGTGACGATGGGCTCAATGATCGGGATGAGCGCGGTGGAACAGACCGGGGGGTTTGGGCAGCGGCCTGATGCTGGGGAATTGTGGCGGCAGGAGAAGGAAAAGATCACGGGGGCGGGTGGGTGAGCGGAGGGTTTCGTGCCCCGCGTCCCGTGTCTCGCGTCAAAGACGCAGAGGTTCGGAGTTGGGTCGTGATGGGGTGAATGGAGTATCCAATGCCCACGCGTTCGGGTTATCGGGTGTCTTTCTGCGATCTTTGAGGTCGCAGAAAGATAAAACGCTTCCAAATTGCATCGCACTTTTGGGATCGGGAGAGTCTGAGAAGACATGCTCACGCAGACGAGAGCATGCCACCCGGAGTTGGAGGGGGCGAGAGCGGATGTTTCAACAGAATTTGCAGATGGAATTCCCAGTGGGCCGGGGTGAATGTTGTTCATTAAATTGAAGGCGTTGGGCAAGAGGTCAAAATACATTTTTCGCGAATTGCATTTATTCGTTAGGTTGTGATTTGGAAAGCAGCCCACTTGCAGGGCTTGTAGGCTATACTTTCAAGGTGCCGCGCTACGGCTAACCATGGGTGAACCAAGCTGTGCCCCGTGAGCCCCAAGAGGGGCAGAGTTACACGAGAAAGATTCTTGAGAACGGGTCAAACTCCATGGAACCCACGCTGTCTACGCCTCCTACGGCGACCGAACTGACCCCGAGCTTCACACCCGACGGACGGGTGCTATTTGGCTGCGGGAGTTGTAAAAAGAAATTAAGCGTGAAGCCGACGACCATTGGGAAGTCGATCACGTGCCCGCATTGCAAGACGGCGAACATCGTTCCCGACCCGGCGGTGAAGGCTGAAGAGCCGATTCCAACGCCGGCGGCGGCTGCCGCGGTGTTGACGCCTGGAGGGGCGGAGCCTGCGCCGGTGATGGCCTCGCTGGAGCCGGTGCTGCCGGCGAGTGTTGCGATTGAACCGGTGACGGCGGCGGCGCCTGAGCCTGTACCTGCCCCTGTGGTGACGCCAGCGCCGAGCGCGCCTGCGGTGCAAGCGCCTGTGGCGGCGAATCTTGGGGCCGGGGTTTCGGTGAGCAGGCCTGCGCCGGCGTTTTCCGCGGATGGCCGGGTGGTGTTTGTCTGTTCCAATTGCGGTAAGAAGCTGAGTGTGAAGCCGACGACGATCGGCAAGTCGATCAATTGCGCGCATTGCCAGACGGGGAACATTGTGCCTGACCCGGCTGCGGCAGCGGTGAGCACGACGCCTGCGCCGGTGGAGGCAGCGGCTGTGGTGGCATCAACGCCAGCGGTTGTTGCGCCTGTGGTGGTGAGCGCCGCTGCGCCGGCTGAGCCGGTGACGCCTGCGGCGACGAGTGCCGCGACGCCGGAGCCGGTGGGCATGCCTGCGCCGGTTGCCGTGCCTGCTCCCGCTGCGGTGGCAGAGCCGGTGAAAGCGGAAGAAGTAAAAGCGCCTGAGCCGCAGGTGCAGGCATCTGCGCCGGCTGTAACGCCAGCCGCGCCGGTGATTGAGGAGCCCGCAGCGGCTGTGCAGGCGCCTGCTGCGCCGACGCCCAAGGCTGTCGCTGGCGGGGCGGCGGGGAAACCGAAGGCCAAGATCGACGGGCCCGACCGGTTTGTATTTTCATGCTATTTTTGCGCCCGGAAGATGTCTGTGAAGATGACTTCGGTGGGGCGTTCGCTCAAGTGCGATGTTTGTCATAACGAGAACATTGTGCCTTCGCCGGAACAGATCAAAGGTCCGGACGTGGTGACGCCGACGAAGGAACAATGGGCGATTGCGAGCCAGAACGTGGCGAGCGGGGAACAGGTTGAAGTGCGGGTGTTTTTCCCCTGCTACTCGTGCCATAAGAAGCTGAGCGCGAAGATCGATCAGGCCGGGCAGGCGATGCGCTGCACGGGATGCTCGGTGGTGAACGTTGTTCCGGGATTGGGGATGGGGCTGATTTCGCCGATCGATGAATCCAGTTCATCGCTGGTGTCGCATCAGGTGGCTTACGACAGGGCAGTGGCTGAGGAGACGACGCCGAGCCGGGAATCGATGGGCGTGCCGGTGTCGACGGGTGAATCGACGGTGGTGATGGTTTCGAGCCCGGCGGCGACGCCGTCGCAGGGTATTCCCGGGGATTCGAAGGTTTCGGCGAGCCAGGAACTGGCGTCGCCGATTGTTGCGGCAGCGGCGGCGACGGAGCCGACTGCGCCGGGGCCGGTGAGCGTGAGCAAGGCGGCGGAGCCGGTGAATGCCGCAGAGTATGTGGTGCCGACGGCCCGGCTGGAGCCGGAGAAGCCGCTTGGCCTGGCGGACCTGGGCACGCCGTCGCCGGTGGCTGCGGCCGCGACCGAGGTGCCGGAGGCGTTTTCGCCTGCGCAGGATCAGCCGGAACTGACGCCGGAACTGGATGAAGATGACGACGATGAGCTGGGCTTCCCGGGTGCGCCGGCGATTGAACTGGAAGTCAAGCCGGTGGAGAGCAAACCGGCGGAGCCGACAGGATTGCTGAAGGTTGAGACGGCGAAAAAAGATGAGCTGACGCTTAGCGCACCGGGGACGGGTGGGACCAAGACAGGCATTTTGGAATTGCCGGGCCATGGGCTGGAACACCTGGGCAAGGCGCAGGCGCTGGCGATGCTGGCGCAGGCGATTCCGTCGGCCAAGCCCAAGGCGGCGGAGATTGCGGAAGACTCCGCGGTGCTGCCGCCTGTGAAGCAGTTGGGGATGCATTCGGAGATTGCGCTGAGGCGGCCGACGAAGGCGAGCAAGCCGGAACCGAGCACGCAGGAAGGGGCGGATTTTTCACTGCCTGAGCCCAAGCAGGCTTCGAGCCAGGCCAAGGCGAAGAGTGCGGAATCAGATGATGATGTGTTTGAGCCGATCGGGCCGATGACTTCGGGGCCGGTGGCACCGCCTAAGAGCGTGTTGATTGAGCCGATCGAGGCGCTGGCGGCGCTGCATGCGCCGGCCCCGGTGCCGGTGAAGCCTGCTGCGCCGGTGGCGCCGGCGGCCAAGGGGCAGGATAAGCAGTCGTCAGGCATTGTGCCGGCAGGGTTTATCGCATTTCGGTGTCAGGGGTGCTCCAAGCGTTTGACGGTGAAGGCCAAGCATGCGGGCCAGGAAATGCCTTGCCCGGTGTGCAAGCAGATGAACAAGGTTCCGGCGGAGACGCCCAAGGGTGTGATGGACGGGCCTTTGCCGTCTAAGCCTGCTGCCAAAGCGCCGCAAGCGGCGCCTGGGGCATCCAAGCCTGCTGCTGCTCCGGCTCCGGTGGCAAAGGACGAAAAGAAACCGTTGGCAGCGCCAGCGGCCAAGCCTGCGGCGGCTGCGCCTGCGGTGAAGGAAGAGAAGAAACCCGCGGCTGCGCAGCCTGCCAAGCCTGCTGCGGCCCCACCGCCGAGCAAGCCTGCCGCCAAGCCGGCTGCGGCACCTGCTGCCAAAGCACCTGCGAAGCCCGCGGCGAAGATTGATCCGGATGATCCATTTGCGAGCCTGGCGCAGGCCAGCCAAGGGCCGTCATTGGATTTGTCCGATGCGCTTTCGGCGATGGCTGGCGGAGCCGGCGGCGGGGGGAGCAGCGAACTGGATGACCTGGCGAGCGCGCTGGGCGGCGGCGGAGGGGAAGCCGATGCGGACGACATTACGACCGCACTGGCATCACAGATGGATCAACCCGATGACGGGCTGGTGATCAACCCGGCGACGGCGGACCCGGTGGACGATCCGGACGCGCCCATTGGCCTGGCGGAGGATTCGATGCCGGGCTTTGCGATCAACAAGCCGGCGGGCAAGGGTGCGCCGACGCCTCAGATGAAGGGGCCGGTGCCCAATGCCGGTAAGTTCATCCCGACGAACAAGAACGATGGGAAACTGCGGTTTCCGTGTGGTCAGTGCGGGCATCGGTTGAAGGTGCCGCCTGAGGCGAAGGGTAAGAAGGCGAAGTGCCCGGCGTGCGGGACGGTGAACAACGTTCCGAACTAAGGCGAATTATGAGTTACGAATTACGAGTTATGAATTGAAGAGGTGGTATTCGGGGGTTTGGGCAGGGTGTGTTGAGTTGGGGTTTTTGTGGGGCTAATGGGGGTCGGGCTGATGCCCGAATACCCTCGTTTGCACGTCGGGCTAACATTACAACGCAAGTTTTGAAATGAGCGTTGGATGTGCAGAAGCGAAGAGGAAGAGTTTTACCGC
>CAZIWA010000199.1:0-6097 GCA_964542875.1 uncultured Phycisphaeraceae bacterium | reverse complement strand
CACAACACGCCCCACAACACCAACCAAACCTCTGCAGAGACTGATCCCCTTCCCGTAGCGCCTCACCGCCACCCTAATCATTCCCTACGCCTCCCCGCTCCCCACCGCTACAATAATCCCGGCGCGGCGATGCGGCCGCTGCCTGGGCCTCGTGCCCAGGGAGAGGAAAGTCCGAGCACGAAAGGACACGGTGGTGGGTAACGCCCACCCGGGCCAAGGCGAAAGCCAAACGCCTGAGGGATAGCGCCACAGAGAAAATACCGCCAATCCAAAGGCCTGAAAACCTTCGGACGGTAAGGGTGAAAAGGTGCGGTAAGAGCGCACCGCTGGACTGGTGACAGCCCAGGCATGGCAAGCCCCACCGCGTGCAAGGCCAAACAGTCTCCGGCCCCCTCAAAAGGGCCACGGCTCGTCCGGCCGGTGTGAGACGGGTAGGTCGCTTGAGCCCCCGGGCAACCGCGGGCCTAGAGAAATGGTCGCAACCGCCTAAAAACGGTGACAAAACTCGGCTTATGACCCGCGCCAACAAAAAGGCCCCTCAAAAAGGGGCTTTTTTGTTGCCCCGCCCCAACCTCGCATGAGCTCTCCGGGGACTGGTCCCCTTTCTTCAGGGACCCGTCCCCCTTCCCGTTGGGCACCTCATCTCCTCAAACTCCATCGGGATCAGGGAAAACTTCTTCCTTTGTGTCTTTGCGTCTTTGCGTCTTTGCGTCTTCGTGGTTAACTCTTCTCTTTCTGCGTCAAATTAACCCGATAAAGCGCTCCATTGCACCGGTAATAAATTTCCCCTTCCGTCGCCCAGGCCCCATCCACATCAAACCCCTGCTGCTGCAGGCTGTAGCGCCCTGCTTCAACCCACCCGCCAGCCTTCAAAACCATCCGGATCGCTGACTGCCGGGTAAACACCCACACCACGTCTTTCGCCTGCGCCACCACTCGGCCCGTGGCCGGCGTGCAGGAGTCCACCGGTATCACTTGCCGCTTGCCGTCGGGCGCGATCACTTCCACTTCCCGGTTGCGCACCAGCCACACATTGCCCACCAGATCTTCGTCCACATGCGACCCATACAGGCTCATGCCCAGCTTCCGCCACGCCTGCCGCTCGCCGTCCCACGTCTGAAAGTCGCCGTAATCGCTGCTGTCATGCTCCACCTCAAACCAAAGGGTAAATCCCCCTTCGCGGTGGGCTTTGAGCTGCTCTTCCCGCTCCTTGGCCATCTTGGATGCATGCGGCATCGCTTCCGGCGTCAAAATCCACCTGCGCCTGATCCGCGGCAGGTCGCTTTCCGTCGACCAATAATTCACGCCATCGGAATCCTTAAATTCCATCACGGTTTCCCGCGGCTCGCTCCGCTTGGTCAGCGGCACCCATTGCAAGGACTTCCAGCCATCCATGATGCTCAGCAGCCGGCCCGACTTGGCATCAGCCATCAGCCCGCGATCGATCACATTCCTGAAATCCTTGCTGGCCATCCCCAGCGGCTCCTCCTTCCAATCAACCCACTCCTGGCCGCTGACGAAAATGCCGGAATACCCGATCATCCCGCCCCCGTTAGGGAACGCCCTGCACACGGAATCCGCCAGGTAAAACGCATCGTCGATCCGCACCATGTACACCTTGTCATAGTGATCGCAGACGTAAGCCTCTCCATTTGGCATCACAAGCATCAGCCGCTCATGCTGGGCCTCCAGCAGCTTCTTTAACGTCTCGTGCCATGCCCCGATCTTCCCGTCGAAATACATCGCATTCAGCGAGTTCTCGTCGGAGTTGGACGAAACCACCATCGCTTCGCCCTCGTTCAGCGGCCACACGGACCATTGCTTGTCTTTACTCACCCACGTATGGACCACCTCAGGCTTGCCGCCCTGCCCGCCGCGGGTCATCCGAAGCAGCGACAGCGTGTATTCAAACCCGGGTTCCACGGCGATTCTGCGTTTCTTTCCCTCATCCTTCTTTGGGCCCTCCGGACGCTCTTCAAATGAGATCGCCCACATCGTTCCATCCGGTCCTTTGGCGACGGGATACTCGCAATTCTGTTCCGGCGCCTTGCGCAAACCGCCGGCCACCAGCTCTCCCCGCAGCATGGGTAATGCGCTCTTGGCTTTCAAATCCACCCAGAAAAAAACCGGGGTTGCAAACAGCCTGTCATCCATCGCCCTCCCCAGGCACAACCGGGACCCATCCACACCCGCGACATAAATCTCCAGCCCGGAAGCTTGCCCCAGCGCCAGGCACTCGCGCGCCTTCCCGGTTTTCACATCAAACTGGTAAATGCTCTTTTCATCATGGAGATAAACCATTCCGTCGGCGGTTTCATGGTCCACCCCAAGCTTCGCCGACGGCATCGCCACCCGCCTCACCAGTTTCGACGTCACCAGCAGCAGCATCGGCTCGGGCTTTCCATCACGCCACGGCTGCACGATCTGCACCCCGTCGCGCGTAATGAACAACAGCCTCGCCTGCTTGAAATCGCTGATCGTGTCCGGCGTTGAAAACCCCGCAAACAAGTCCCCCGCCGGCGCAGACCTGAGCCGTTGAACCCGAATCGGAACATACTCCTTCCTCTGGCTCCCAAGATCCTGCACTTTCTTCTCCACCAGCGCGTACACGCCGTTGCCGTGCCGCACCAGCCCCGTTACGAATTCATCGGGCGTCTTGAAATAAACCTCGGCCTTCCCGTCTTCGATGCGCAGCACCAGCGCGCCCGGCCCGCCGTTGTTGTGCGAATACCCGCTCACGGTCCAAATCGCATTCCCGTCCCGATAAATCGCGGGCGAGTACGAAACGTTCTCATTCTCTTCCTCCACTCCTTGCTTCACCGGCAGCTTGCTTCCCGTGCGCACCACCGGCGTCATCACCCATTCCCCGCTCTTATTTTCCCAAATCCCTTTCGTGGTCGGCACCAGCACGCCGCGCTCTCTCTCAAGCAGCACGCCCTTCCCATACCACCCTGCCGAAGGCTTGCAGGTCTCACCCAGGGCATCGGACGATACTTCTTCACCCGTAAACTCCTTGCGTGCCACCTGTCCGTCTCGATTGCTGAAGAGCGTCATGCTTTTCTGATCCGGCTTGGTCAGATACCACGCCGTGCCATCCGCCTCCACACCGCTCAATCTTCCCCACCCCGGCCAACCCTTGGTCGCCTCCACGCCGGGCCGAAGCGCCGGATACTCAAACACAGACTTGTTCGCCGCCAGCCGTGCCCGGTTCTCATCATTCCCCACCCGGGTCACTTCATCCAGGTACAACTTGCCGTTGGGTGCCTGCTCCACCCCTGTCTCAGCGTCATAAACCCAAAGCACCCGCGCATCATCCAGGCTCGGCACGCCATCGCCCGGCTGCGCAGCATCCTTCTGCCCGCTCCCGCAGCCCGCCACAGTCAACAACACCGCACAGGCAACCAACCAATAAAAGTTTCGCACCCGGAATCTCCTCAATGTGTGTCTACCCTCAAATCATACTTCATTCCCCAGACGCCCCTTCCATCTCCAAACTCTGAACTCTGGACGCTGGACACGGGACTCTGACCAGCCCCCTTCTACTTCAGCCTCGCATCCAAAAACGCCACCATCTCTTTCAACGCCTCGATATTCTTCGCCCCGCTGAACCCATGCCCCTCTCCGGGATAGATCACAACCTTCGCATCCACACCCGCCTCTTTCAATTTCTCCGCCATCCGCGTCGACTGGTCCACCGGCACAATCGCATCCGTCGTCCCGTGAATAAACAAAAACGCCGGTGAATCCTTCTTCACATAAGTGATCGGCGAAGCCTTCTTATACGTCTCCCCCTTCTCCTCAAACGTCCCACCTAAAAACGGCACGATCACCGACGTCTCCAGTTTCTTGTCCCAGTTGCGTGCGCAAAAATCCGTCGGCCCAAACACGTTTACCACCGCCTGCACTTTGCTGGACTGGTCCGCGTTCCCTGCATCCCCTTCCATCCCATCTTCTTTACCCGTCACCCCCAGCATGGAAGCCAGATGCCCTCCCGCGGAAAAACCCACCACCCCGATCTTCTCCGGGTTCACCCGGTACTTTGCCGCATTGGCCCGCACCCAGCGCACGGCCGCCTTACAGTCTTCCACCTGAGCGGGGAACACCGCCCCCGGCACCAGCCGATATTCCGCCGCCACGCCCACGTAGCCGATCTTGGCCACGCCCTCCATAAACGCATTCATGTCTTTTCGGCTGCCCACCTGCCATCCGCCGCCATACAAAAACACCACACACGGAAACGGTCCCGTCCCGGTCTTGGGCACTGCCACATCCAACTGCAATTCCCGCGTCCCCACCTTCCCAAACACCACCCCCCGCTCCACCGTCACCGTTTCCTTCGCCGGGTCCTTGGCCGCATCTTTCCTCGTCTCCTGCGCCATCAGCGGCGCAAACATTGCCAAAACCACAGCCACCACCGCAACCGCCAATCCCACCGCCATCGCTCGCTTCATATCGCCTTCTCCTTGATCGACCGCAAAACGCAAAACAGTAGCACGGACACCCCTCGAAACAAAGCCCGGCCTCATTCAAATACACGACAGATTCCGTGAAGACGAACGGGAAAACGCGCAGCAAAAAAAGATCAGACTTTTACCGCAAAGGCGCGAAGACGCGAAGGGAAGAAGCGGAAAGCGAGAGCCAAGCAGATAAAGCCTGCAAAATCCCAAAACTACAAGGCTCTTGAGCCGCAGAAATTTGCTTCAGGTCGACTCAATCTTGATTCTCTTTTACTTTCCGCCTCTTCCCTTCGCGTCTTCGCGCCTTCGCGGCTAAAAATCTACTCTAAACTCTGAACTCGGGACGCAGGACGCTGGCCCCGCGTCTCGGTATCCTGTCTTTCGCCCCAAACCAGGAGCGTTCCATGGACAAGATCAAGGTCGCTGTCGTCGGTGCTGGTGCTTTTGCCCGCAGTTTCATCCCGCTCTTTAAAGCTCATCCCCTCGTTGCAGAACTCACCCTCTGCGATTTGAACCCCGACAAACTCAAAGACGCCGCCGCCCGCTTTGGCGTCGCTAAAACTTCCCCCAGCCTGGATCATCTTCTCACCACCGATGTCGACGCCGTCGCCATCATCACCCAGCACTGGCTCCACGCCCCGCAGGCCATTCAAGCCTTAAAGGCCGGCAAACACGTCTACTCCGCCGTCCCCACCGGCGTCTCGCTCGACGAAATCACCCAACTCGTCAAAACCGTCGAAGAGACCAACAAGGTCTACATGATCGGCGAAACCAGCTACTACTACCCCAGCCCCATCTATTGCCGGAAACGCCACGCCAATGGCGACTTCGGCCGCATCGTCTACGCCGAAGCCGAGTACTACCACGACTGGTCCCACGGCCTCGAAGACGTCTACAAGTGGCGAGCCGCCGGCATCACCGACAACTGGCGCAAAATCGCCGGCGATCCCCCCATGTACTACCCCACTCACTCCACCAGCATGGTCATCTCCACCACCGACGCACACATGACCCACGTCGCCTGCATGGGCTACGTCGATCAGGAACCCGGCACCCCCTGGGACCCCTCTTTCAACAAATGGCAAAACGCCATGAGCAACCAGACCGGGCTCTTCAAAATGTCCGACGGCTCCACCGCCCGCATCAATGAATTCCGCCGCATCGGCCACCCCGGCACCGTCCGCATGAACATGTTCGGCACCCAGGCCTGCTTCGAAGACAACTCCCACGGCCCCGCCTGGGTCACCAAAAATCACGATCTCCCCCCCGAAAAGCTCGACGCCCTCCTCTCCTGCGTCGGCGTCAGCGCCTCCGACGTCAAGCACGCCTCCGCCGGCGGCGGAATGGAAAAAGTCACCAGCCAGGACGGCACCCACCTCGGCGCAGCACCCATCCACGACCTCGCCCGTCTCCCCAAAGAATTCATCGGCCTCCACAACGGCCACTCCGGCTCCCACCACTTCCTCGTCGACGACTTCGTCAAAGCCTGCGCCTCCCAAAAGCTCCCCCCCAACAACGTCTGGCAGGCCGCCCGCTACGCCATCCCCGGCATCATCGCCCACGAATCCGCAAAACTCGGCGGCCAACTCCTCCCCATCCCCGACCTGGGCACCCCCGCCAAACACTGGAAACACCTCTAA
>CAZIWA010000198.1:3789-6160 GCA_964542875.1 uncultured Phycisphaeraceae bacterium | reverse complement strand
AAACCCCACCAGCTTATGGTCCGGGTACTGCGCCTGGATCATCTTCGCCGCATTCTCTGCGGGCGTCACCCACTCAGCGTGATTGTCTTCCCACAGCACCGTGGCGCCATTGCCCCCGGGAAAGCTCGACGGCTTGAGATACCCCACGATCACCTTCGCGTTGTGCTCCTGCTTCATCCCCCAGCGCAGAATCACAAAGGCTCCATTGGCCTCCAGCCACTGGCTCTTCTGCTCCGTCGTCATCGTCTTGAATTCCGCGGGGATCTTCGCCGGGTTCACCGGTGACAGCATTGAGTTGGGCGAATGAAAGTTCTTATCGATCAGTTCCCCCGCGTTCGCCGGATACTTGCCGCCATTCTCTTGTGCATAGATCACCATCGACTGGTGAATCCCCCTGATCTGAGCGCTGGACTTCATCAAGCTCGTCGTGCGCCTCGCCGCCATGATGGCCGGGATGGCGATCCCCACCGCCATCGCGCCCGGCGACACCGCCATGTAGCCGTCAGGCCCAAGCAGCCTCGCACCGGGAAACGGCGTGATCTTCGAATAGTGATACCCATCCGCATCCATCCAGGACACAGTCGCCGCCGGCGCCAGATCCGGCGTGATCGTTGCCAGCGGGGGAAGCAGTTCCGGTAGCGGATTAGGCACGCCCTGCTGCGCCAGCGGAATACCAGCCATAAGCCCCAACAGTGAAAAGGTTTGATACACCTCCGGCCCAGTCTTAGACAGGTCCGCGAAGGTCACCGCCACCGCGGGCCTTCCCCCCAGGCGCTTCATCAGCGCCTGATACTCCGGCTTGTCCAGAATCGTCCCCGCCGCCCCATTGTTTCCCACCGCCGCCACCACAGACTCGGGGGTCCTCGCCACATAAAGAAGGTCGCCCCTGATCGTCCAGCTCAGCCCAGCCGTCCCTGTTGTTGCGCTGTGGATCGTCAGCCCGTTCCGCTCTGCCGTCTCCAGCTTGAGATTTCTCGCGCCCATCTTCGCCGCCTGGGCTTCAACCAGCGCCATTTGCGCGTTAAACAGCATCGGGGCACGCAACCGATTCACCAACACAAACCCCGGTTTGCCCTTGCCTTGATCCCCATACAACATCCACTCCACGCCCACCGCACCCAGCAGCCCCATCACATCCACCTGGGTCGTTCGTTTTAATCCGGCAACTTGACCCTCAAACCCTTCGACCACCTTGGGGTCAATCTCCCGGGCCATCTTCAAATATTTATCCGCCAGCGCCGCCAAATCCCACTGAAATGCTCTCACCCAAACCGCGCTTTTAGGCGCGAGCTTCAACGTCTCTTGCGACACCGGCGGACTGTCAAACAACTCCAGCAATCCCTTCCTCGGCGCTGGCGCCTCCACGAACAGGTTCGAAGCCCAGTCTGCCCCATCAAACCCGCCTGACCACACCACGCTCCGAAGCCCGCCGACGCCCAGCACGTCCCGCGCCAGCGCCCACCTGCGTGTCATCTCCGGGCTTTGCCCCACCACGTCCTTTTCAACCTTCTCCGTCAACGCCACGTTATCGAAAAAAAACACCGCTTCGCACGACTTCCCCGCCACCACGCTCAGAGCCCACTTAAACCGCAGGTTTTCTGTGATCGCCGTCTCCGGCTTTTCCTTCGTTGCATCTGCTTCCTGCACGCTTCCGGCCCAAAGCACCACGTACGCCCCCGCCTGCGCCACATGCATCGTCTCGCGCATAAGCACCGCATCGGGATAAGCGAGAATCTCTTTCACTTTCGCAAGCAAGGCAGGCGCTTCATCGTCCGCTTTCCACTTGAGCACAAACCCGCGTGGGCCGCTGAACCCCGCTTCCCCGATCGTCACATACAACGCGCTGGGGTGCCGCCAAGCCGCTTCCCCCAGCAGATTCCAAACCTTAAGGGTGTGCTCCGCCGATGGGTCTTTTTCTGCCGTCGCTTTGCTCAGCACATCCATCGCTGCCTGCATCCGCCCCGGCATTCCTGTTGATTTAAGCACCGATTCCAGGTGTGTCCCTTTGGCCCGGGCCCCCAGGTTCCTGCTCCCCTGCCACCCCACATAAATCACCGCATCCGCCGGCACCGTCTCCGCCATCGGCTGCGCGCCCGCAACACTCACTGCCAAACCGGTCATGGCCAAAACAGTCATGAGAGCCAAACGAATCCGCATGGAAAAACCCTTGCAAAAAAACACATGAATCAACCCACACCGGCGCACCCAAAACACCTTGGGCCAGCCCAACGCTTTCCTAATCCTACCCCCAAAATCAATAGTGCGTAATTTTTGGCTTTCCTCAAACAAAAAATGCCGCCGGCAGCCCAAAAGCCACCGACGGCATCACCGGAACCCGGCATTCCCCTCTTTACTTGTCCCTTGTACCTTT
>CAZIWA010000198.1:0-3689 GCA_964542875.1 uncultured Phycisphaeraceae bacterium | reverse complement strand
CCTTGTACCTTTCTTCAACACTCCATCCCGTTGTCCTTACCGCCATAAATCTTGATCCGCTCTTCAAGCGGAATCTTCACCGCGCTCTTGGCGATGTAGTGGAACTGCAGCGCCCGCCGACGCTTCATCGACATGTTCACCGGCGTCCCATGCGGCATCAAACCGTCAAACAGCAGCAGTCCGCCCGGCTCCAGCGGGCACGCCATGATCTTCTTCTCATACATGTCGCGATCACAAATCTGCCAATCCCGCACCGGGTAGTGGTAAATCGCCCCCTGCTTTTGCCCACCCGGCAGCACATGCATGCACCCGTTCTCCACCGTCGCCTCGTCCAGCGCGATCCACACCCCCACCACGCGCGTCTCCACCGCGTAGTTGAAGTATGCCTTGTCCTGGTGCCACGGCTTCTCAGACCCCTGAGGCGGCTTCAGCAGCGCCATCTCCTGAATGCACTGCACCGGCTCCCCGAAAATCTTCTCCAGCGTCGCCATCAGCACCGGGTGATACGCCATCGCGTGCAGCCTCGCGTCGTATGGGCAAAACGCCATCAGCTTGCGCACCGCGTACTCGCGCGCCTCCAGGTCCATCTTGTCGATCTCTTCCTGCCTCAGACGCGGCTCAAACTGAATATGCTTGAACTCCGCATTCTTCCCCATGATCAAATCGCTCAACCCCTGAATCCCCGCCGCCACCTCCGTTGCCGAATAAAACTGGTTCACCGTCAGATAGCCGTCCTGCATGTATTTCGCCACCGCGGCGGCATCCACCGCCCCGGCCCCCACAAGCGCCCTGGCGAACAAAGTCGTCTGATAAAGCCGCGGTTCATAAGGCAAAGTCGCAGTGCTCATCGCAAACCTCTTTTGTGTTGATCAGTTAATCGGCAACATCATTATTCCCCAATAATCCCACTTGGAACATGGATCAACCCGGCATAAACTTGTGTTTATCCGATCTCTTACCCCTCTGGGAAAGGACAGGGCGGCACCTCAATACCGTTAAACCCGATGCCTCTTCTCTAAGAGGGCCAAAGGCCCGGCGCTATCACAGCCTGGGGTCGAGCGCTTCTGAGCGCGCCGCCCCAGGTAAAAACGTGAAAAAGGAGACTCTTGCACGCGCCTGCGTCAATGCCGATCAACCCGCAACGACTCAACTTCCTCTGCCTTTTTAGCCTCCTCTTCACCAACTCAACCGTATGCGGGCGAAGCCCGCCGCCGCACCCTCCCCACCATGCACCACACCCGCATCAACCTCGCCGGCCGCGTACGCACCACCCCAGGATGGACGCTCGCTAAAACCTGGGGCCCGCGCTTCACCGACCTGGACATCTGGTTCGTCTGGTCCGGCACCGGCTGGCTTAAAACCCAAAACAAAACCTACCCCCTCCAGCCCGGCTTCTGTCTCATCGCCCGAGGCGGAAACGTCTACGAAGCAGGCCACTCCGACTCCGAATCGCTCGGCGTCAACTTCATTCATTTCGACCTCATCGACCCCCACGGCAAAATCATCACCGACCGTCACAGCCCTGATCTCCCCCCCGAGGTTTCCTTCGTTCAGGATGTGGCCTGCGTCGACGCCATCACTCGGCGCATCGGCCAGTTGGCCAACGACCGCTCCACCCTCCCTCTGGCCAACGCCCTCCTGGCCCCTGTTTTCAAAGATTTATCCAACCAGGCCTTCGCCTGGGCCAAAAGACCCACCTCCGCCGCCGCCAACGACCTCTCCCAATCCATCGCAGCCTGGGCCGCCCGCATCCAGGAAGACCCCTCACGCATCCCCTCCATTCAGTCCATGGCGGCCCAATCCAACTGCACCCCCGACCACTTCTCCCGCGTCTTCAAGCAAACCACCGGCCAAACCCCGCAGCAGGCCCTCATCCACGCACGCATCGCCCGCGCACGCCAACTCCTCATGGAAACCAACATGAAAGTCCGCCAGATCGCCCTTTCCCTGGGCTACTGCGATGAATTCTTTTTCACCCGCCAATTCAAACAGCAAACCGGCCTCACCCCACGCCAGGTCCGCGGCTAGTCCCACCGCGCGATGACGCTTCCTCCCCCCTCACCTCATTTGCGCCGATCAAACATCGCCGTCGTCGCATTGATCTTCATCACGTGCCCCGCATGCCCATCGGTGTAAAGAAAGTTTGCCCCGCCACCGTGGTACGTCGCGATCCGATTGATATCCGAGATGCCCCCCATCTCATAATCAAAGCTTCCATCATCAATAATGCCGTCGCCGATCACAAACGTCCCGCTCGGCTTTTCAAGCTGGTTCTCCTTTACCCGGCCCCACTGCGCCTTAGCGGAAGTGATGGTGTAATAGTCCCCCACCCCCAGGCCGTACCCATACGTAAGCCCGGAGTTGAACCGGTACGAAGTCGCATTCTCTCCGCCCCAGTAGTTCGTGAAATTCTCTGTCGGACACTTCATGATCTGGTTCTTGCGCGACTTGGATGAGTAGTCGTGCACATACAGATTCGGATCACCGTAACCCTGGTCGCTGGCGCCCTGGTTCCATGCCCCCGCGGGGATCACCGCCGGCTGCTCCCCGGTGTATTTCAGGCCCAGCTTGTACATCACGATCCGGCTCCACACCACGTTGCCGTAAGAACCCACGATCCAGTGCCCCCGGTTCTCCACCGCATACGCGCTGAACCCGAAATGCGCCTGCCGAAGATTGCCCTGGCATTTGATGGTCTTGGCCATCTCGCGTGATGCCTTTAAGGCAGGCAGCAGCATCGACATCAAAACCGCGATCACCGCCAGCACCACCAGCAATTCCACAAGTGTAAAACCACGATCATTGCGATGTATGACTTCGCTTTTCATGTTGTCCTCCGATCAGACCCGGGATTCAGCCGAATAAACACCCAATACTCGCCCGACTATACCCCTCCCCCCCAGGCCTACCAAGCTTTTCAGACCGCCTCGAAACCCATTTCATTCCAACCCGTAAAAATACGTCAACGCTCCCATTTTCACCTATTTTTCACCAAAAACCGGCTAAAAACCTCGCTCTGCCCCACCGGCCTGCCTCGCGATATCATTCCGCCGGATAAAAATCTTGCCCCTCTTGATCCTCTGAGCGCGAACCTCCCAAAACACCCTTCTCTGCCCCTTCGCCGCAAACGCTTCTTCAAAACTCTGAAATTCCAGCCCAAATCCTGCTCAACCCCTCATCTTTTTAATCATCCTCACTCCTCCGGATCACAATCGAAAATGCATCTCGTCCTCCCTCTGGCCAGACCCTAAATCCCAGCCCCCAGACCCTTCTTTCCTTTGACCTTTCCCGCAAAAACACTACAATCCCAGCGATTTCAATAGTTGAGACACGCTTCCGTTTAGCGTGTCCATTTTTCTTTACATCAAACACTAACTCCTTTACAGAGGGTCTAAATTCCATGGCGAAGTCTCCCAAGAAGGCACCGGCGAAAACTGTCAAAAAACCCGTAAAACCCGCAGCTAAAAAGCCCGTGGCCTCCAAGCCCGTCGCCAAGAAGCCCGCTGCAAAACCCGTCGCAAAGTCCGTCAAACCCGTCGCTAAGAAAGCCGCCGCCCCCAAGGCCGGCAAGCTCACCTACTACTTCGGCAAAACCAAGACCGACGGCGCCGGTGACATGAAGGCCCTCCTGGGTGGCAAAGGCGCAAACCTCGCCGCCATGACCAAGATCGGCCTCCCCGTCCCCCCCG
>CAZIWA010000197.1:0-6264 GCA_964542875.1 uncultured Phycisphaeraceae bacterium | reverse complement strand
AACCCGAAAACCCGATACCCCGGGTGCATGTGCCGACAAATACCCCAAATGCTTTAACCCTGGGGCGATCCGGAAAGGGTGGATCAAAACTCACGTTCGGGCGGGGTTTACGTCGATAAAAAGTTATGGGGGACTGTGTCGATGTCGATGGGCTTTGCCCGTCGAGGCCGATGCGAACCAAACCCGGGCTTGCGAGGCCTTCGCAAGACCTGGAAAAAGCACAACAAACTACTCAATGACAGGAGTCAGGGATGACCCGCGTGAAAACCTCCACCAAGACGAGCCGTACCCCAATCTCCAGCGAACCTGACACGAATCCGGCCCAGGAACTGGCCGGCAAGCGGGTTCATTTTGTGGGTATCGGCGGGTGCGGGATGTCGGGGCTGGCCCGGATCGCCAAGAATTTCGGCGCGGTGTGCACCGGGTCTGACCGGTCGGACTCCGACGCTGTCCGCTCACTGGTGGGGGACGGCATTCAAGTCGTGACTTCCCAGACGGCAGAAAGCGTGCCGACCAAGTGCGACCTGATGGTGATCTCTGCGGCGATTCCGGCGACGCATCCGGAAGTGCTGGAAGCACAAAAGCGCGGCGTGACCGTGGTGAAATATGCCCAGATGCTGGGCCGGTTGATGATCGGGCGCGTGGGCGTGGCGGTGGCGGGCACGCACGGCAAGTCCAGCACGACCTCGATGTTGAGCCATGCGATGATCCAGGCCGGGCTTGATCCCTCTCTGATCGTCGGGGCCAACTGCGCGCAGATCGGCGGCGGCTCGCGTTCGGGCGATTCAGACATTCTGGTTGCCGAGGCCTGCGAATTCGACCGGTCTTTCCATAACTTTCATCCGACCAAGTCGGTCATCCTCAATGTTGAGGAAGACCATATGGAGATATACCACACACTGGACAACCTGGTGGAGTCCTTCCGGCACTTTGCAAAGCTGCTGCCGGAGGAATCCAAAGGCGGGTTCCTGCTGATCAACCATGAGATGACGCACCGCATCCGGATCACCGCGGGCTTGAAGTGCCGGGTGGAGACGATCGGTATTTCCGATGGCGCCGACTGGCGCGTGGAAGTGGACAAATCCGACCGGGAGCAAGGCCCGGGCTGGACGCCTTCGGTGAAGCTTTTCTATCACGACGATTATGTTGCGGGCTGGCAGAGCCCGCTTCCCGGTGAGCACATGGCGTACAACGCGTGCGCGGCGGCGGTGCTGGCGCATGAAGCCGGCGCGTCGTGGGAGAGCATTCAATTGGCGATGGCGAGCTTCGCCGGTCTTGACCGGCGCATGCAGAAGCTGGGCGTGAAGAACGTGGACGGCGGCGAGGTGATCGTGGTCGACGACTACGGGCATCACCCGACGGAAGTGGATACGACGCTTCGCGCGCTCAAGCGGCACTACCGGCCCAAACGGCTGATTTGTGTGTTCCAGCCTCACCAGCACAGCCGTACGCGGTTTTTGATGGAACAGTTTGCCGAGAGCTTTACGGCGGCGGACATCACCATCGTGCCGCATATCTACTTCGTGCGTGACTCCGAACAGGAACGTCTGGCTGTGTCCGCAGGCGACCTGGTGGACAAGCTGCGCCAGCGTAAGAAGCAGGCGATGCATCTGTATCCGTTTGGCGCGATCACCGAGCAGCTTCAGGTGACGGCCAAGCCCGGCGACCTGATCGTGACGATGGGCGCGGGCGACGTGTACAAGATCGGGCTGGACTTTTTGGCGATGTGAGCGCGGCGGGCCGGTGGGAGTCGCGTGTCCCGTGTCGTAAGAGTGTTTAAATGTGTAAAGGACGCCTGAGAAGGCGTCCTTTGCATTTTGGTCGATTGTTTTTAAACCTGATGGTTTACCAGCCGGTTGGGGCGCCGGTGGGGCTGGCCTGGCTGACACCGTCGACGTGGATGAGTGTGTTGTCTTCGTCTTGTTCAAGCAGCTTCACGTGGCCGTCGAGGAAGGCGAGGTTGAGCTTCTTTTCGAGGTGGACGCGAGGGCCGCCTGAGTAGTTGAGTGTAGCGTTGAGGTCGCCAAAGCCCAGGATGTTGTTGGCCTGGCAATCGGACATCATGAGGATCTTGGCGGGGTTGTACTTGATTTGGGGAAGTGTCCGGCGGTCTTTCCAGGCGATGAGTTGCTGTCCGGCATTGCCGCTGGTGACGCCGGCGGAGAGCCGTGCGTTGTAGCCGTAGTTCCAGTTGTAGTAGTTGGAGCCGGTGATGCGCTGGTTCTGCGGGCAACGGAAAACGGAATACTTCTTGAAAAGAGGGCCGAAATAGCTGTTGTCTTCGGGGTTCGTTAGACCGGCTTCATAGGGGGCGCCAAGGTACGGGGTCATACGGATGCCCCAGCCGGAACTAAAGCGGCTGGTCCAGGGCAGTGCGCCTTCGCGGTCGTCCTGCGTGTAGGCATACATCGCGATGCAAAGCTGGCGGAAGTTGGAGGCGCACGAGGCGACGTTGGCCACTTCTCTTGCTCGCTGAAATGAGGGGATGACCAGCGCCAGCAGCACGGAGACAATCGCAATCACCACCAGCAGCTCCACGAGCGTAAAACCCTGTCGATAGAGATCGTTGTGCCGGTTGAGGCTTTTTCGTGCGGATGAAATCACTTTTTTAAACTCCAGAGGGAAAGCGACTTGGCAAAATCAAAGAAATGCAACCCCCTGGACACCATTTATTTTAGGATGACAACACCTTTAAATACAACAGGAATCAGGAAGGGATTGGTGAGATTCGAGGGTTGAATCTGTGATATTCCGGTAATCCCGACATGAACAGGCCCTGATGCCCGGGTTTTGCGACGTTGGCGAAATCTGTAAATCATGGTGGGATGATGAGTCTCAACAGTGGACTTGATTACTGGCCAAGAGCCTAAATTAAGAGGTAGCCCAAATTTTCTCAGGAGCTGACATGCAGGACTCAACCCAGCGTTTTTCCAATCGCGTGAATGACTATGTGAAGACACGTCCGAGCTACCCGGCGCAAGTGATTGCGCTTTTGCGCGAGAAGGCCGGGCTTGGGCCGGGATCCACGGTGGCGGATGTCGGTGCGGGGACGGGGATTTTTACGCGATTGCTTTTGGAGACGGGTGCGACGGTTTACGCGGTGGAGCCCAACGGGCCGATGCGCCAGGCTCTGGTGGAGAGCGTACCGGGCGAGCCGCGGCTGCATGTGCATGAAGGGACTGCCGAGAAGACCGGCCTGGCTGATGCCAGCGTGGACCTGATCACTGCGGCGCAGGCGTTTCACTGGTTTGATGTGCCCCGGGCACGGCAGGAATTTTTGCGGGTCCTTAAACATGGCGGGTATGTGGCGCTGGTGTGGAACTCCCGACTGGAAGACACCACGCCGTTTCTGGTGGCGTATGAAGACCTGCTCAAGCATTTTGCGACGGACTACGCGAAGGTGAACCATCGGCAGGTGGGAATGGCGTCGATCAAGCCGTTTTTCTCGCCTGGATCGGTTGAGCTTTTCACGTTTGATTACAAGCAAGTGTTTGATTTTGAGGGTGCGAAGGGGCGGTTGCTTTCATCGAGCTATTCACCCGCACAGGGCCAGCCGGGTTACGAGCCGATGGTGGCAAAGCTGCGCGAGATTTTTGATCGGCATCAGCAAAACGGCACAGTGGAGTTTGAGTACAAGACAGAGGTTTATATCGGACGATTGGGTTGAGAGAGAGGTTGGGGTGTGATCGGAGTTTGGGGGGAAAACGGGGTCGGAGGAAGAGCGCCGGTTGATGGTGGGGCGTTGTTGGCGATTCAATATGGCGAGGGGTCAGGGACGTGGCGTGGTGGGCCTCGCGGACTGGGCGGCGCCCTACTGGAGGTTTTTTATTGGGGGGCGGTGGCTGGTTGGGTTTCAGGTGACGGCGCGGTGGTGGGTTGGGTGGTGGTGTGGATGGGTACCCAGGATGCCGGAAACCGCCAGGCGACGAGGTTTGCGTGGGGAAGCCGGCCGACGGCTTCGAGGCGTTTGTCCGTGGGTTGGAAGCTTGGGGGGGCCAGGAGTAGGTAGCGGGGGTTGTCTTCTTCAAGGAGAGAGACGCTGCTGGGGGCGGCGGGGCTGATGGCGGCATCGGCGTAAAAGGAGAGGGTGTCGGAGGTTTGCCCGACGCGGTCGCCTCGGGCAGGGGCGAGCCGGAAAATGGGTACACCCATGGCCAGCCGGGAGAGCCGGAGGCCTTCGCGTTCAAGGTGGGTGGCGGCCAATGGGCCGTGGGCGATCTGAGGAATGACGCCAAGCATGATGACACAGATGACTAGTGCCCAGGCGGTCATGGCTTTGCGTGGGTCGTCCAGGGTGGCGTAACGCGCGGCGACCATGGCCAGGAGCAGGCCGGAGACGGCAATGGCGATGGCGATGCCGGGATCGGTGGGGCTCCAGGGCTCGATGGGTTGAGCGAGGATGTCGGGGGTGAAAAGGGCCCAGGCGACACCCAGAGGTGCGAGGGTAAGGAGGATGGCGTGGGGCCAGACGATGAGCCGCCAGGAGCGGGGGTAGCGGCCGACTTCGGCGAGGTCGGAATAGTGGGTCATGAGCTGGGCCAGAAGGAGGGCGCTGGCGGGAACGCAGACGGCCAGGCATGACCACCATTCCAGCTCATGAGCGCCAAGCGTAACGAGGATGGCGACGGCGAAGGCCGACCAGCCGAGGAACATGCGTACGCGCACGCCCGCAGCGGAGGCGCTAAAGGGCTGGGCGACGGCGCCGGCGATCCAGAGGAACCAGGGGCCGAGGCTCAGGGGAACGTAGAGCGCGCGCTCCCAGCCGATGGCGGCCAATTGGCGGAGGCTTGCCCAGTGTGCGGGGATGAAGATGGAGATGTCATCCAGCACGGATTCACGGGTTTGCTTGATCGTGAAGATGGCCCAGGGGGTGAGGAAGAGGCAGGCGATCAAGAGTGCGGTGAACCAGCCCAGGAGGTGGGAAATCCGGTTGGGGCAAAGGAAGACGAAAAGGAGTATGGGCAGGCCGACGCTCAGGAAAGCACCGGGGCCGACGGCCAGGACGGCCAGGGCGGTGGCCAGGCCGCAGAGGATCCAGCCGGTGGCTTGCCTTGCCGCGGAGGGGGCGGGGCGCAGGGGGCGCAGTGCCCAGAGGGCCGCTGCGATGGCGAGCGTCCAGCCGGCGAGGTAAAGCATGGTGGGCGTGGCCTGGCGGGCATGCCAGAGGTAGAGCGGGCTGGCGACGCAGAGGAGCCCTGCGATGCCGGCGCCGGGGGAGCCGGCCAGGGAGTGGCCGGCCCAGAAGACCGCGGCAAGGGCCAACACCCCGGCAAGCACACTTGCGCCGCGAGCCCAGAGGAGCCGGTCTTCCGGTGTCGGTTCAGGCGTGGTGAGCTGGGCGAGCCGGAAGCTGATGACGTGAGTCCACAGGGCCGCAGGCGGGGTTTCGGTGGAGACCAGGCCGGCGTGCTGGGGAAGCCAGTATTCCGGGGAGGAGGAACCAACAAGCTTGAGGCTGTCCTGCCGGTTGCTGGTTTCAACGGCAAGGGCGAGGGCGCGGGCTTCTTCAGGGCCGGTGACGGCGGGCTCACCAAGGTTAATCAGCGCCAGGGGAAGGTAAAGCGCGATCAGGGCCAGGAGAATGAGCCACGCGCTGATGGGCCGGGGCGTGCCGTCGTGCCGGGAGAGCCAATTGGCCGGGTTGGCAGGGGGGGAGGGTTTCAGCGAAGCCGGGGAGGGCTGCGGCGTCGGAGGGGCGGGTTTAAAGACACCGGAACCGGCCGGAGAGTCCGACGTGGGAGGAAGCGGCGTTGAATCGGACGTCCGGGCCATCCCAGGGTTATAACCGAAGGCGTAGGGCAGGGTTTGGCGCTATAATACGGGGATGCTTAAAGGGCCTTCGACATCTGAATCATCAGCCAACCCACGGCCGGCGATTGCCGGGCCGGTGGCCGTTAGCTGAGCGGCCGACCCGCACCCTTCCCTGGCGCATGTGGGCTTTTTTAAGCACTTCCCAACGTACAAAACGAGTCTGGATTTCAAGAATCGGGCTATTCATGGCCCGTGTTTCTGCTGATTCACAAGGATCCAAGCGATGAACGAGCAAGCCAATACGACCTCTGCGGGCCAATCGACCGGCGAACTGGCGACCAAGTACACCCCGGGCGAGGTGGAGGCGGGGATTTTGCGTGCGTGGAATGAAGCCAAGGCATTCAGCGCGGACCCGGCCAAGCCGGGTTTGCCGTATGCGATCGTGATTCCGCCGCCTAACGTGACGGCGGCGCTGCACATGGGGCACGCGCTGAACAACACGCTGCAGGACAT
>CAZIWA010000196.1:0-6283 GCA_964542875.1 uncultured Phycisphaeraceae bacterium | reverse complement strand
GGCAGGAAAAACCCGATGCGGGCACGTTGAAGATCGATGAAGCCGTGAAGCTGGCCTACGCCGAGCAGACACGTGACGCCCTGGCCGAGGAGCAGCCCGTGTGGGCGGCGATTTCCGACGGCGCGGAGGTGTTCAAGCTTGGCACCATGGATGTAAGCGCCCGTGCGTATGCCGCGCGCTTCTCCTTCACCGGGCAGGACCAGCAGCAGAAGGTGGGCACGCTTTCAGGCGGGCAGCGCAACCGCGTGCACCTGGCCAGAATCCTTAAGAGCGGCGCCAATGTGCTGCTGCTGGACGAACCGACCAACGACCTGGACGTGAACACCATGCGCGCGCTTGAAGACGCGCTGGAAGGCTTCCCCGGCTGCGCGGTCATCATCTCGCACGACCGCTGGTTCCTGGATCGTTTGACCACTCACATCCTCGCCTTTGAAGGGGATTCACAGGTCAAGTGGTTTGAAGGCAACTTCTCGGCCTATGAGGCCGACCGGAAGCGCCGTCTGGGCATCGAAGCGGATCAGCCGCATCGGATCAAGTATCGGTCGCTCACGCGCTGATGTGACAATCCGTTCTCAGGGGGTTTGTCATGTTTGCATGGACCATTCTGGCGCTGGCTGTGGTGGGCGTGAGCCTGGCGCTGCTTGTGCTTTGGTCAAGCTGGCGCAAGAACAAGCGCGATGAAGAGTTCGCCTCGTTCGTGTGGCTGCGGACCAAGCCTGAAAAAATGACGACAAGGGAAGTGGCCAAGCTGGTGAGCGGCGTGGCCAATGAACCGCTGACCTATCTGCCGACGCCCGCACCGGGCAATGTGTGCCAGGTGCCGATGGAGGGAAGCCGCTTGATGTTTGCGGTGGCGTTGAGCCGTGCGCCGCTGGGGGTGATTCTTACTGGCGAGTCCTACTTCGACGACAACGCCGCAGCCGCAGCGGACACGAAGGATTTACGGATCAAGCGGGCCATTCTCGCGCACAAGGCGTGGAGCGCCGTCGACGCCATGGACAGCCATGGAAATGAAAATGCGCTGAGCACCCTGGAGACAACCAGACTGCTGGCGGGGATTGCCTATGAGATGGCCGACGACGATTGCCTGCTGCTCCTGGTCCGGCCTGAGGGGTTGGCGTACCCGTACTCGCCGGAAACCCTCGCCGCGCTTAAGACCAGCGACCCGCTGAAGAGCCTTCAGGCGAGAATGTATGTGCCGGTGATTCCAGTGGGGCATGACGACAAGGAAATGGAGGCGGCCAAAGCGGAAGCCAAGCGCCGGTTTGGGGAGTTTGAATCGGCCTTTGCCAAAGGCGATAAGGCCTGCAAATTTTCGATTAAAGCACCCTTTGTCACTGGTAGCGGCGATCCGGAATTCATCTGGATCAGTGTCGCCAGCATCGCCAGCGGCGTCATTCACGGCACGCTGAGCAATGATCCGCTGAACCTGCCGGGCAAGAAGCTGGGCGATCCGGTTGATGTACCCGTTGACGATGTGTGCGACTGGATCATCTACAACGAAAAGCTCGAAGAGATGACAGGCGGGTTCACCGTGAAAGTGCTGGCGGATCGGTAGTGGCGTTATAGGGGTATGGCATTTGACGATTGGTCCACGTGCCCGATAAACCGGGCGCGTGGGGAGCCGAATCTTCCACCTCATTTTCTCTCATCCCTGCCAGCGTTTATCCAGCTTGTGCGGCACTTCAAGAAGATCAAGAATCCGTGCCGACATGTGGTCGGCCAGGTCTTCGATGGTCTTGGGCATCATGTAGAAGCCCGGGTTGGCCGGGCAGATGATCGCGCCTGCCTGGGTGAGGCTGGCCATGTTGTTGATGTCGATGAGGGTGAGCGGCGTTTCGCGATGCACCAGCACCAGCTTCCGGCGCTCTTTGAGGGTGACGTAAGCGGCCCGGTGGATGAGGTTGTCGCCCATGCCGTGGGCGATGCAGGCGAGTGTGTTGGAAGAGCAGGGGACCACCGCCATGCCGTCGTGCCGGAAGGAGCCGGAGGCGATGGATGCGCCTACGTCGCGGTGGTTGTGCAGGGTGATGGAGCCGGTGGCCTGGCCGCCGGGGGTGATGGGCTCTTTAAAGGGGGTTAGATCGTTGGCATCCAGGCCCAGTTCGTCATGCAGCAGGCGTTGGCCAAGCGCGGAGACGACGAGGTGGACATCCACGCCGGACTCAACCAACAGGCGGACCGTGCGCAGCGCGTAGAGTGCGCCGGAAGCCCCGCCGATCCCGATGACGATGCGTTTGGGTGCCATGGGTTACTTGGTCTGGTAGAGCCGGGCTTCGTCGAGCAGGCTCTGGTTTTTGTACATCAATTCGAGTTCTTTGAGCTTCAGCTCGTTTTGCTTTTCAAGATTTTCGCCCAGTTCCCTGGCCAGGTTCTGAATGTCGTTGGCGAGCTTTTTGGCGAGGTCCGGTGTTTCGGACTTTTCCGCCAACAGCATGATGCGTGATGCCTCCAGTTGAAGTTTCACGATGCGCTCGTGCCGGTCTGCCGCCAGCGTGTACTGGGTGGCGGTGATCTTGGCGCTCTGAACGCCCCGGCCGTCGGGGTTTTCAAGCGATACCTTGCGGAACTTGGCCCAGGCATCCGCGGCGCGTTCGCGCAGGCCGGCGAATTGTTCGATCTGCGCGATATCAAACGGCTGCGCGTTGGCCTTGAGGTTGTTGACGGGGGTTGGGCTTCTCAGGGCCACTTCCTGCCGGGCGGCCTTGGACCGTTCACCCGCGGCGATGCACTGCGTGACCAGCGCATTTTGCTGCGTGTTGAGGGCGATGATGCCTGCATTGTCGCCGGCGTCCTGGGCGTCGGCCATTTTCTCCAGCGCGGCGACGAGTTCTTCCTTGAGCTTGGCTTCGTCCATCATGGCGGTCTTGGCGGGCTCCAGTTGGCTCTTGGATTCGCTGGCCGCCAGTGTGGCCTGCCTTCGGTTAAACGCGGCCACCTCGCGCGTGCGCTTGGCCGCTTCGGGTTGGGCGGGGCCGGTGGCGGCAGGCTGGCTGGTGGCCTGTGCGCTGGCCTGAGGGACGGCCATGCCCAGCATTGCAATGGCGATAAGACCGGCGGCGATGAATGTCTGGCGTGGGGTCAAGGCGCTGTCTCCGATGGTGAATCAGGCGGATTATCTTAGCACCACGGGCCATGGGATATCCGGCGGTAAAAAAGCACGGGCCGGCGATGACGCCGGCCCGTGGCATCGACAGGTTTAATCAACGGCGATCAGCGGGTGGCCCACTGCATGCCGCGCACCACCAGCTCTTTGGCCTGCGGCACGTCGAAGTCTTTGTGCGTGTGGCCCCAGGCTGCAAAGAACACTTTGCCCTTGCCCCAGTTCTTGGTCCACATGAAGGGCATGGTGACGCCGAAGTCTTCAAAGTAAAGGTGTGCCAGCACGTTGTTGGAAGGATCGGTGAGCATCCAGTAGCGTTCGGTGTTGGGGAGGATGAAGTCCGAAACGCCCTTGGTGATTTCATGCTCGCGGTTGTTGATGTTCACTTTCACCTGGGGATAGAGGTTGCCCGGGTGGGACATGAACTGGCCGCCGGTCATCCACTGGTAGCCGATGTTGCCGCGGAAGGAATCGCACATGCCGCCGTGGAAGCCGGCGAGGCCCGCGCCCTTGTCGACGGCGGCCAGGAGACCTTTTTCCTGCTCGGGGGTGATGGTGCCCATCGTCCAGATGGGGACGATCAAGTCGACGGAGCTCATGAGTTTTTCATCGGCATAGCTGGCCAGGGTGTCGCTGATGGTGACGTCGTAGCCTTTTTCGGTCAGGGCTTTGCCGAAGAGTTCAGCGCACTGCTTAGGGGTGTGTCCGTCCCAGCCGCCTTGAACGATGAGAGCCTTCTTGGTCATTGGTTTTCCCTTGGGGTGTTTGTTTGCAGAGGTGTTTCCTCGCCGGGGTTGACCCAGACGAGGTTCAAGAATCGGACGACAAAGTAACTGATTGCGCAGGCGAGGTAAACGTCGGAAAGAAAGTGCGCGTGTTCCATCAGTCTTGTGACGGCGCAGCCGATGGCCAGCGCGAAGTAGACCGGCCAGCCCGACGGGTGCAGCCGGTAGAGCGCCCAGGCTGCGGCGAAGGCCACAATGGCGTGCGTACTGGGCATGCCCAGGTTGCTGGAACTCCAGAAATGCTGGGAATACGGGCGAAAGCCCCATGCGCCGTCGTGAACCTCCGGCCGCTCGCGCCGGATGAGGAGCTTGGCCACTTCGCCTATGATTCCCGCGGTGATGGTGCAGGCCAGCAGAAAGCTGAACCGGAAGAGGATCCCGCGGAGGCCTTGCGCCTTGCGCTTGACGCGATCGACCAGCAAAAACGCCAGCGCCACGACCACCCAGGTGGGGATGACGCCCATCACGCGCAGCAGGCGCAGGAAGTCGTTCTCATCGTAAGGCCGGTCTTTGAGGGCGTGGTAGACGGTTTTATCCAGCGCCAGGGCCACCAGCAGCCAAAGCACGGCGACACCCAGGGCCAGAGCCCAGTCCATATTCAGCGGCCAGGGGGCGCGTTTGCCTGCTAATGCCGGGATGTCACTGCTGGGGGTGGCCATACGCTGAGGGCCTATCGTACCGGTTCTTTAACAGGACCAAGGAACTTGGTGGCCGTGAAGATACGGATTTTCCGGTGTTCGGGCGTTCCGGGGAACTGGACGAATCCCTCGGACTTGAAGCCTTCAAACCTAAATCCCCGGAGCCAGCGGGCTTCGTCCGCCGTGCCCGCCATCACCACGGGCCGGCCTTCCAGGGCCTTGTTTCGCCAGTTGGTGTCGTCGAAGTAGTCGTAGGAGGATTCACGCTGGCCAAGCTCGCTGGCGCCGCAGATGTAAGCGGGCTGGCCGGGGGTGTAGTAGGAAAGCAGCGCCGTGGTTTCATAGCCGCTGGCCATCAGGAAGGGGGGCTGATCCGTGGTTTTGGCGAATTCGGTGCGAATGGCTTCCACGGCCTGGCCTGCTTCGGCCATGCCGGAGATGCGCCATGTGGGGACTGCGGTGCGCATGAATTCAAACCGAAGCAGGAAGCCCAGGAAGAAGATGCCCAGCAGTACGACCACGGAAGTGCCCACCGCCCAGTGCCAGAGCACCTGGAAGAATGTTTCCGGGCGGGCGCGCATAAAGCCCTTGCGCGGGCGCAGAGGCTTGCCGTCGGCGATCCATTGCGCGGTGATGGCCTGCAGCCGGTCAAACTCCGCGGGCGCCTGCTTGGCCACCAGCGCCAGCAGGGTGATGTACCCCGCGATGGGCCAGTTGCCTTCCACTTCCTTTTTGAAGGACACCACGAGGTAGAAAAGGAGGATGGGCAGGGCGCAGGAAAGCAGGTACCGGTCGGGGTTGGCGCCGGGCCCCGCCGGCCGGGGGTTGCTTCTGAATGCCTGGTAGACGGCGTAACCCATCAGCCCCGCAGTCATGGGGCCCACTGCGCCGATCTGCACGCCGATGTAGCTGACCACCGTCATGGGGTTAAAGGCCCAGTTGGGGTTAACCGCGCCATCGCCGCCTTTGACCTGAAGGTGGCCAAGGAGGTGCATGATGGTGACCCAGTGGTGGTTGGAGTTCCAGATGACCACGGGCAGCATCGCGAGGACGACCAGGGCTAGGCTGATAAGAATGCCCAGCCACGCGCCCGCGGTGAACCGGAGGTTTTTCCGGTCCCAGATGAGATAGAGGACGATACCCGGCACCAGTAGCAATGCGGTGTACTTGTAGAGAAACCCGGCCCCCAAGGCGAGCCCGAAACAGGTCCACGGCACAATGCCCGACCGGCCCTCGGACATGGCTTTCACAGCCCGCCAGCCTGCCCAGCAGGCCAGCGCCCAGGAAGCCAGGTAAGGCCCGTCGATGGTGATCAGCAGCGCCAGGCCAAGCCCGATGAGAAGCAACAAATAGGAAAACGCGCCGTAGAACGCTGCGCGCGGGCTGTTGCCGGAAACGTCGCTGGTGAGCCCGGCCAAGGCGATCATGCTCACGCCAGCGGCAATCGCGGTGGGGAGCCGGACGGCCCATTCCTGATCGCCAAACAACTGCGTGGAAAGCCAGATCGTCCACGCGATGCCCGGCCCCTTGGTGTAGTAGGACCAGTCCATGTGCCGGGCCCAATCCCAGTATTGGGCTTCGTCTCCCACCAGCTCAAAGTGGCAAAAGAACTTGAGAAAGATCACCCGTGCGGCCAGCACCAACCCCGTCAAGAGGAAGACATGCTTCCATCCAAGGGTGCTGGGCTTGGCGATCACGGGCGTGGTGGGCTGGGCCATGAGGGTAAAGATTCTAGCCTTGATCGCCGGAGCGTGGAG
>CAZIWA010000195.1:0-6356 GCA_964542875.1 uncultured Phycisphaeraceae bacterium | reverse complement strand
GATTTTTAATGTCGGCCAAGGTTTTATCCCGGATAAATAGTTGAATTACGGATTATATAACAACCGTGAAATTCCGCCCTCACCAAACAATGCTAAAAATCCGCCTTCCCTCCCAAAAAAACAAGGCCGGCCACCATCTCTGGTCGCCGGCCTTGCCTGTTTCTATCACTCACTGGCCCAGGGTCACAAGTCTGCGTCTTCCTAGACCCCAGACCCTGGACCCCAGACCCTACCGCACTCACTTGATCTCAAGCTGCGGGCGCTTGGCTTCGGGCCAATCGATGTGGAAGAACTGCCCGCGCGGCTTGTCCGTCCGTTCGTAGGTGTGCGCGCCGAAGAAGTCGCGCTGGCCTTGCAGCAGGTTCGCCGGGAGCCGTTCGCTCCGATAGCTGTCGAAGTAAGCCAATGCGGACATGAACGCCGGGCAGGGCACGCCGGCTTCCGCGGCCAGGGAGATGACCTTGCGCCAGTTTTCCTGGCTCTTGGCCATCTGCTTCTTGAAGTACGGGTCCAGCATCAGGTTGATCAGCTTGGGATTGTTGTCGTAGGCTTCCTTGATCTTCTGCAGGAAGCGCGCACGGATGATGCACCCGCCGCGCCAGATCATGGCGATCTCGCCGAAGTTCAGTTCCCACTTGTATTCCTTCTGCGCATCGGCCATCAGGGCAAAGCCCTGCGCGTAGGAGCAGATCTTCGAGCAGTACAGCGCATCGCGCACCGCGTCGATAAGTTTCTTCTTGGCGCCCTTGTACTTGAACTTGGGCCCCTTGAGCACCTTGCTGGCGGCCACGCGCTGGTCTTTAAGCGCGCTGATGCAGCGTGCGTAAACGGCTTCCGTGATCGTCGCCGCGGGCACGCCCATGTCCAGCGCGTTCACGCTGGTCCATTTGCCGGTGCCCTTCTGACCCGCGGTGTCCAGGATCGCGTCCACGATGTACTTCCGGGGGTTTTCCGGGTCGCGCTGCTGAAGGATGTCCGCGGTGATCTGGATCAGGAAGGAGTCCAGCTCGCCGGCGTTCCATTCCGCGAAGATCGCCGAAAGTTCGTTGGGCTTGAGGCCCAGGAAGTTCTTCAGCAGGTGGTAGGCTTCGCAGATCAACTGCATGTCGCCATATTCGATGCCGTTGTGCACCATCTTCACGTAGTGGCCCGCGCCGTTGGGCCCGATGTGCGTCGTGCAGGGCACGCCGCCGGAGACGGTCTTGCCGGGCGCCGCGCCTTCCAGGGGCTTGCCGGTCTTGGCATCCACCTTGGCGGCAATGGCTTCCCAGATCGGCTTAAGGCTCTTCCAGGATTCAGGAGACCCGCCGGGCATCAGCGAAGGGCCAAAACGTGCGCCTTCTTCACCGCCCGAAACGCCCGAGCCCACAAAGTTGAGCCCGATCGCCGCGCATTCCTTCTCACGCCGGATCGTGTCTGTCCAGAGCGAGTTCCCGCCGTCGATGATGATGTCGCCCTTCTCCAGCAGAGGGATCAGTTGCTGTACAACCGCGTCCACCGGCGCGCCGGCCTTCACCAGGATGATGATCTTGCGAGGACGCTTGATGCTGGCGACAAAGTCCTTGATGTCCGCTTTGCCGATCACCCGGTCCGCCGAAGGCTCTTCTTTCTTCACCTTCGCAACCCATTCGTCCATCGTCGCAGTCGTCCGGTTGTACACCGAAACGTTAAAACCATGGTCGGCGATGTTCAAAACCAGGTTCTGGCCCATGACTGCCAGACCAATCAAACCGATGTCAGACACTGCGTTACTCAAGGGAGTCGTCTCCAAAAATGGGGGTTGTTTATGTGGGTCGACACGTGGCAAATCCCCCACATCATAATTCATTGACGCCCCCTTCGGTAACCAATGCGCGCACAGGCCGCCAATAGGGCTTCATCAACGATCAAACTATTCGCGCCGTTTGGCTTAAATCCTCAAATCCCCATCCACAATGCCACCACTGCGCCGCCCACCGCCAGCAAAAGCACCGCCGCCTTGCCCGCGCATCCGGACTTGGGCTTCTTGAACTTTTCAGGTGTCTTTTGCTTCAGTTCCTGCTCGCGCTTTTCGATCAATTCCTTGGCTTCCGCCAGCTCATACCCGCCGGAGGTGCGCGCCATCTTGATCGCGGTGATCCTGTGCCCCGTGTAAATGAACTCATCGATCGTCGCCCAATCCTGGGCCGTCAGTTCGCTCTCTTTGGTCATCCCGCTGTCGGGCTCATCGCTCATGGCGACAAGCTCTTCAAACTCCTCCAGGAAGACCTTGGAAGACTCCAGATCAAACCCGGTGAACTTCCGGACCATCTCCAGAGCGCGCGGCTTATCCCCCGCCACGATCGCCTGCCGGATCTGGTCTCTCTGCTCCGCCGACAACACTTTCTCTTCAGCCATGACAGTCCCTTCTGAGGCTTGAACCCGTCAGGGTGAACACCTGAGGCTCAAGGGTAAAAAAAGTCAAAGTCTGTTTTGCCAACGCCCGATCTACGTTTTGCAGACAGAAGAAATGTGAATCCAGACTTGTCGGCCTTGCTTACTCCCAAAGCCGCGGCTGGCCCCACGAAACCGGCGAACCGGTCCAATCAATCCAGCCAACGGAAGGATACCCGCATCCTGTGACAGTTCAAGCCGCCATCACAAGTTATGCACCCGCGTTAAATGATCTTTAGGTTCTGTCTTAAAACTCTCTTCGTAGGGTGCGGCCGAATCTTCGAGGCCCACCATAGCGAGCCAGACACCCATTGATTCTGCAAAATCACAGGCAAGCCTCTTCCTCACGGGTGCATCTTATTCTTCATCTTCGCTCCCATCGTGTTTTCAGGCAAAGCATGGCAGCCTTTGGTTAATTCCAACCCACCTGATCCCCTAAACCACCATTCCCTCTGACCAGACCCCACACCCTGAGCCCCAGCCCCGAACGCTAAACCTTGAACCCCAGCCCCTTCTTCTTAAGCACCCCCACACCAGGCAACCCACCCATCCCCGGAAAAACCTTGTCGATATTCCGGCTCCCCAGCACCCCTGTCAGCAGTTCCCCCAGCACCACCCGGTAATCCGTCTGCACTTTCAATCCTCCTGGGCCCGGCAGGCTTGCATCGCTGAACCCGTGCTGCTCAAACCCCGGCCACGGCCCCACCACGCGTCCGCCCGCCACCTGTCCGCCCATCACAAACATGCAGAACCCTCGCCCATGATCCGTCCCCAGCGACGCGTTTTCATAAAGCCTTCTGCCAAATTCCGTCATCACCACCGTGGTCACTCGCCCGCGATAGCCGTGCAGGTCCGCATCAAACCCCGCCAGTCCGTTGGCCAACTGCTGAATCAAAGTCGCCTGTAATCCTGTCGCTCCCCCTTGAACAAAATGCGTGTCCCACCCCGGCAGATCGATGCACCCCACCCGCAGCCCCACATCCGCTTTGATCAGCCGCGCCAGCTCCCCCAGCCCGCGTGAAAAACCTGACCCGTCATACCCCTGCCCTGCTCCCGTCTCTTGCGGCAGCGTCCCCAGCCGTTCCACGCGCTTAAGCAATTCCAATGTCTGCCCGCCCCGTTGCCCCAGCACGCCCACCTGCGCACCGTACATCTTTGCCAGCGCATCCGCCACGCGTGCCGGGTCTTCGCCCTTGGGCAGGCTCATCTGCAGTTCACTGATCCGCTCAAACACGCTCGCCGAAGGTGCCCCGCGCAGCGACTCCGGCAGCGCCGACCCGATCGCCACCGCGCTCAGCGGCGACGCCTCAGCCCCCGCTCCTGCCATCACCCGCAAATGCCGCCCCAGCCAACCGCCGGAAACCTTCTCCCCCTCCACCCTTTTCCAGCCTGCCCCCAATCCCCAGCCCTTATCCCCGTCCTGGCCACCCTCGCCGTGCTCAATCTGATCCTGCGCCGAAAAGTGAGACCCTGTCGTATCGTCAGACCCCACCGCCTGTACGCACGCCAGCCGTCCCTCCCTGAACGCCGGCAGCATCGCCGAAAACCCGGGATGAAACCCATAGAAATCATCGATCTTCACCGCCCGCTGCCCCGATTCCCTCTTACCGCTCGCCGGCCCGGGAATCGCCAGTGTAGGCCGCATCCTGTAATAGCTGTCATCCCCATACGGCACGAGAATATTCAACGTATCCGCCCCGCCCCGTAAAAACACCACCACCAGCGTGTGCGTATCCGTCTCCTCCCGCGCCTTGTCTGACGCGAACACCAGCCGCGACAGCAACTGCCTTCGGGAAAGACCTCTCCCCGCCGGTCCATGAGAATGTGAGTGGTCGTCACGGGTCACGTTCAATACCTCTGAAAACCAGGTGATGCGATCAACAGCCCCGCCGCCATGCCGTCTGCCTTTGCATCCTCACCCGCCGCCTCACGCAGCGCGGCCATCTCCTCCGGCGTCCCGGTCCGGCCCAGCAAATGCCTCGCCAGCACTTCCACCGGTTTGTCTGCCGCCTGGCTGGTTCCAGCCATCAGCGCCTCCATCAGCACCGGCATCGGCGGTTCCACCGTCGCCAGCGTGCCCGTCGTCATCGCCAGCGCGAAATTCCATCGCCACAGCAGCGTCCCCAGCACGCGCATCGGGTCATCGGGATACCCCTCCGGCGTCGGATATTGAAACGGTGCCTGTCCCATGCGCTCCAGAAACCCCACCACCGGCGCATGCGCATGCATCTGGGCCCCCACCGCGCGCAGCGCGCTTGCCATAAAGCGCATCGGCCCTTTAGTCTTCACGCCCCGGTTCTCCACGGCATTGAATTCATCCGACAGCAGCACAGCCCGCAGCGTCTCTTTGATATCCCCATCGGTCCGTGTAAACACCCCCGCCACCTCGCTCACCAACCCTTCTGAAGGCTCATCGCTCACGTAATACCGGCACAGCTTGCGTGCGATGTGCTTCGCCGTCGATGGGTGCCCGCAAACGATCTCCACCACGCTTTGCAGGTCCTTCTCCCCCTGCCCGGCGGGGATCTCTTTCCCCAGCACGCGCTTGGGTCCGTCATCGTGCCGGGTGGGGTCAAACTCCACCTCTCCCCGGCGCCACCGCCCCCGCAGCGTCCACCCCGTCAGGCACCGGGCCACCTCCGCCACATCGCCCTGCGTGTATCCCCCGTCCACTCCCAGCGTGTGCAGTTCCAGAAGTTCCCTTGCGTAATTCTCGTTGGGCACATCGCCCGGCTTGGTCACCTTGTTGTCTTTGCCGTCCAGGTACACCAGCATCGCGCCTGACACCGCGGACGCCCGGATCAACTCCTTGAATCTCCCCAGTGCATGCCCCCGGATCACCACCCGGTCATCCGTCCCTTTGAGGTAGACGCAGTCCCCTTTTTCAATATCGATATTCAAATGGTCCGACCAGAAATGCACCATTGATTCAAACAGTTGCCGCCGGCTGTACACCGCGCGCAGCAGCGTATGCCGGGTCAGTTCTTCCCGAAGCACATCCCGCTTGAATTCGTAGCACATGCTCGCGGGAAGATGAATCGATTCAAACCGCCTGGCGCGCAGATCGCACGCCCGATCCTCGATCACATCCGGGTTTAATTGCTCCTGGACCCACGCCTTGGCGCCCATCTCCCTCACCCGGCCCAGGTCTCCCGGCCACGCTCCGAATCCCGCCCGGCTCAGCAAGTGAAACGCCGGATCGATCTCCGGCCCACCGGCAGGCAGCGGCACCGTCGCCGGCACCCCGCCGCCCACGCGCCGCGCCATCTCACTGATCACCCCTTCACACCCCCACAGCCCCAGCATGGTCCCTGCCACAGCCGACGCCTTGAGAAAGTCTCTCCGCGCCTCTTGCCCCCCTCCCATTTCGTCGGTCTGCCCCTTCACGCGGCTGTCCCCTCATTCACGCCCTCGGGCTCATTCTTCCCCTCTTCCGGCACAGCGCACGCAACCCGGGGCTCGCATCCAGGCGGCTTCACCCACCACCCCACCACCATCGCGCCGGCGCCCAGCACCAGCGACCCGGGAATCACCAAAAACCACCCCACCACCGGCAGCGGATACACCAACCCCAACGCGATCCCCCCGCGCAACGTCGCCTTCCAGGGCCGCTCCGCATCCGCCGGCGATTGCAACCCTTCCCCAATCAACGTCGCCAACCCGCTCACTCCGCAGCTGATGAACAAAAACCCCACGCAAAACACCCCAAACGCCAGAAACTGTCCCACCGGCCCAAGCTGCGCCACCAGCGCAATCGCCAGAATCCACATCGCCCCCACCGCCAACCCCACACAAAACACCGCCTTGGGCCTCTCTCGAATAATCACCCCCGACCGCCTCACTGCCCCAGGCCAGACCGCCCGGCAAAGCAGCCACAACCCCTGAAACGAGGCGATCAACCCCGCAATAATCAACGCCACCATTAAGACGTCGGCCATCAGCAT
>CAZIWA010000194.1:0-6480 GCA_964542875.1 uncultured Phycisphaeraceae bacterium | reverse complement strand
GTCGGTGACCATCCGGCTCTTCAGCAACGTTACAGGGTTGCGTGCATTTAGACCCAAGTGCGACCGGCATTTTCTGCGCCCCAGCGGGGCGACCGCACGTAGCCGGGGGTCAGCGCGAGTCTTCGAGCGCAGCCCCCGGAGAATGATTGTTTGATCGTTTCTTGTTCTTCAGCACCCGCGATGGGTGCTGAAGAATCTCTTCTCCGTATTGGCGCTAAAGTTGAACAGTAACTGTAGTACAGGTCGCAGCGCGTCTTAGCGCTCCGACCCTGGTAAACATATAGAAATAATGCTCTTGCACGCGCCTACTTCAACGCCAAAAACTTGTAACGGCTCAACTCCCTCTGCCTTGCCTGCGCTCTTCCGCCTCTTAGCTTCGCGTCTTCTACCCTTGTGGTTAATCCTTAGCCCCCTCTCACCAAACCCTGGCCTTACTCAGCCTTTACCCTCCACCAGCACTTTCAAATCCGCCAATCCCTTGGCGTATTGCGTGCCGATCATCTTGTCCATGTTCATCACCAGGTGCATCGCTTTGGCCATGAAGTTGCACGTCCCGCGCATGCTCCAGGTCACTTTCGTTTTTTCACCCTCGGGGGTGAATACGAAATCACAAATCCCCTCCCCCTTGAACGGCGTAAAAAACTCCAGCTTGATCAGCACCAGCTCCGCCGGTCTGCTCTCCAGAATCGTCATCCGGCCGGAACCCACGTTCTTGGGATCGCCCAGCCAGTTGTACACCGCCCCCACGCCCGCTTCCGGCCCTTCAAAGGTCCGCTTAAGGCCCGGGTCCAGCTTCTCCCAGGGTGACCACGGCTCCCACTTGCGCAGATTATTCACGTGCGCAAACACCGCCGCCGGCGACACCGCCATCACTTCTGACCGGCTCACCACAAACGCATCAGGCCGCGTCGCAATGAAGGCGATCAGCAGCGCCACCAGCACGGCCACGCCAATCAATATGTACAGCAACATCCGCAATCTCCTTAAATGATCAAGACCTTGAATAATCGACTCTTTAGTAACGTTACAAAGCCGTGTGCATTTGGACCCGAGTGCGACCGTTTTTCTCTGCGCCCCGGTGAACGATCGTTCAATCGTTTCTTGCTCTTTGCCCCGCCCTCCCGCTAGGGAAAGAGCCCAAGTGAAGCAAAAGACATCTCTTTCCGTACCCTGAAAAGGGATACAGCATGCAGCCCCGGTTCAGCGAGCCTTCAAGCGGCACCCGGGTTCAAGCACTTTCAAATGCTCTTGCACGCGCTTACTTGCGTGCTGTCCGATCTGTAACGCTTCACCCCTTGGCCACCAGCGATTCCACGATCACCTTAAACCCGCCGTAGCACATCCGCTTGACGTCAAACGGCATCTCTTTGCCCTCCATCATTTTCTGCAGCCGCGGGTCCGCCATCACTTTTTTAAGCACTTGCGCCCGGTGCGCCTTGGACTTGTAGACGATCCATGAAAACATCACCGTCTCATCGGGCTTCAGCTTGCCCGCTTTGATGAAATTCATCTGCGTCCCTGCCACATTCAGATCGTCGCCCACGCACTCCCGGTACTCCAGCGCGCCGTACTCCATCCAGACTTTCGCCGCGGCCTTGGCCATCTTGGTGTACGCCTTGACGTTCTTCTTGGGCAGGGGAATCAGGAATCCATCCACATAAGCCATAAACACTCCCATCGAATAAAAGGTGATTGATCAGACTCCAAACCACGTTCAGCCAAGCTCTGCCAGGAACGCTTCCAATTGGTCCATCGTTCCGCCATAGCCCTGCTGCATGCTCTTGTTGAGTTCCTCAAACGTCTTGTGCTGCGCAGGCGTCGCATGGTGAGGCGATCCCTGAAACATCAGCGTCGTCTTACCGCCATCCTCCGTCAGCGTCCATACATTGTAAACCTCAAGCGGAAAATCCATCGGGAACGGCGATGTCGTCGTCTTCCCCGTCTCATCGCAAAATGAGCTTAGAAACACCAGCCGCTCGGATCCAGCGATCTCCCTGAAAACCCACTTGCCCCACATCCCGAACCCTTTTTCGGACTTCAGGTGATACACGTACTCCCCGCCCGGCCGCAGGTTAAACCGCGAAACCACGCACTCAAACCCCTTGGGACCCCACCAGTGCTTAAGGCACTCGGGATCGGTAAAAGCCTTGAACACCAGGCTCCTGGGCGAATTGAACACACGGCTGAAAGTGAATTCCGGCACCGGGTCCTTCTGCGTCTCCACGTTCGACAGGTACGTCTCCAGCTTGGACAGCGTCTGGTTGCCGCCTTCCACCGCGCCATGCTTCCTGGTCGCTTCGCACGCTTCTGCGGTATCAAACACCAGCTTCATGGTGATCTTCGTCTTCTTCCCCGGCAGTTCCTCAAACGTCACCACCGAATCGAAAAACACGTTCTCCCAATCCCCGTGGCGAAACGCCAGCCGCTCGGGCTTCACCACCTCGGTGTACTGGATCTTGTTCTGGTAGTCCGTCCCGTCGGGTCCATGCATCACATACAGCCACGTCCCGCCCACACGCACATCCATGTCGTGAATCGTGTTGGTGAACCCCGCCGGCCCCCACCACCGGGCCACATGCGCCGGCTCCGTGAACACTTTAAAAACCAACCCCCGCGGCGCATTCAAAACCCGCGTAATCACAATCTCACGGTCCGCTGTGCTCGTCGTCATCTCTGCATTTCCTTTGTGATTCTCACCCATTCTTGAATGAACTCTTCCATGTTCCTGTTCAGTTTTTTCTGGACGCTTCAAAGTTTTCGATCCTCTTGATCCCGGTCAAAAATTCCGGACCTTCCGCCCTCAAAACGTCTTCAAATACGCATCCATCAAGCTCATGTTGTCGCGCCAGCCTTCGCTCCAACCCATACGCATCAGTTCCGGCGTCCAGCGCGCATCCCGGCCCGGCAGCCACACGAATTTCCCCGCGATCGTCACCTTCGTCTTGCCGCTTTCCACGTCCTCCAGCGTCACCGTCATCATCGCCTCGTGAAACACCTTGCCGTTCTCATCGCAAAACTCGTGATACACGATCCGCCCAGGCGGGCTAACTTCCTTGTACGTCCCCCGGCTCACATACTCCGCCCCGCTCTCATGCGGCATCCGGATCCTGAAGCCCCCGCCCACACACACATCCATCTCTTCGATCGTCACCTGGCTGAACCCCGAAGGGCGCCACCACACCGCCGCATGCTCCGGCCGCGTCCACATCTGGTAAACCAATCCAGCCGGTGCATTCACCACGCGCGTGTACACCGCTTCGTCATCCGCCAATTGCTTAACGCTTCCTTTTGCCGCCGCCATCGCCCGCCTCCTTCGCTTGAAGTTCCTTGAGGTAGTCATCCAACCGGTCAAAGCGCTCTTCCCACAACTTCCGGTACTGCTCCACCCAATCCGAAACATCCTGCAGCCTCGCCGGCTCCAGCTTGCAAGGCCGCCACTGCGCCTGCCGGCTCTGCGTGATCAGCCCCGCCCGCTGAAGCACCTTCAAATGCTTCGTCACCGCAGGCAGGCTCATCTCAAACGGCTTGGCCAACTCCTTCACCGACGTCTCTCCGGTCACCAGCCGGGCAAGGATCGCCCGCCGGGTCGGGTCCGCCAGCGCTGCAAAGGTTTGACTCAGTTGATCGCCCGACATTTTTATTTCACCTTATGGTTAATTAACCTGATAGTAAAATACAACACCCTCAAACCCCCGTCAACCCCTTCTTCAACATTTTCTGGCATGCCACACCCTCGCCCGCATAAGCATGGCCTTCTCTTGCTCGCTCTTCACCTTTCCCGACTCCCTCTGACCAGACCCCCAGACCACACCCCCAGGGTAAAAGCATTTGGGGTATTTGTCGGCACATGCACCCGGGGTGGCGGGTTTTCGGGGGGCTTTGATAAGTTCATATCACCCAAGGTGAATGCCGTTTTGCGGCATGATCCGCCTTTGGGTTCCTCATGGACACCCGGCAACCCGTGACCCGGTCACCCGGGCGCGGGGGAAATCGGCAAATGCTTTTACCCTGCCACACCCCCACCGGACATCCCAAAAATTCAATTCGCGTCGTAAAGATTCCACGCAGACTGATAAACGTTGGAATAATTCGTGTTCCCGCTGGGCATGGCTGACTTCCACCGGATATTCGGGTCCTCCAGCCACTTGGCGTGCCCGTCATACCACAACCGGTTAAACCCCTGATAAGCCGCGGGATAAAAGTGCGAATACCGTGGATACGGCGCAAAGCTCGCCGCGGTCGGTTCGCCCAGCACGCTCAGGCACAAATCCACCACGGCCACGTTCTTCGCCAAGCCATCGATCCGATAGCTGTTGTTGTTCAGCCCCGTTCCCGTTATCGCGCCAAGTGACCGGTACGCATACCCGCCGGTGATCGTCCCCGCCTTGTCCCCCACATCCGTCCAACGCTTCACCGAGTACTGGCTCCAGTAAAACCCCGGCCCGGCCCCAAAGCCGCTCACGCTCCCGCTGTACTTGCCCACGGGTTCCGCCGGGCACCAGAACACTTTCCCCGACGCCAGATCAAACGGCACAAAATCCAACGCCCACATCAACCCCAGGCCCGACCAGTTAAAGTCGTCCGGCCCAAGGTATCCCTTATCAAAACGCATCTGTGAACCGCTGGCTTCCATCGAGTAGAAATTCGACGCTCCAGCCACAGACCGCGCCGGCCCACGCGGCGTCATCGCATTGGGGTTATGGCAATTCGTCGGCACGCAGTTCTTGTTGGCCGCCGCATAGCTCATCAGCGCCGCGCCGATCTGCCGCTGATTCGCCAGGCACGCCAGCTTCAGCGCCTCATGCCGCGCACGTCCCAGCGAAGGCAGCAGCAACCCCAGCAGAACGCTGATGATCGCGATCACCACCAGCAACTCCACCAGCGTAAACCCACAACGATCGGCGGCCCCACCAGGCCCACCCAATCCATGCTTCTTCTTCATTTCGCAAACTCCATCCCGGCGACATGTTTTAACCAACCAGGCAGCCACCATTATGTTATGACAATACAGCGCGCCGTGCAATACTTTTAAATGCGCTCCAGGACAATTGCATTTGGATAACCGGCCCGGAACTGCCGTCTGCTTCTGCCCCCCCCTACGGCGTCATGATCCCGTACTTGGCCACCACAAACGCCAATCCGCCAAACACCCCCAACGTAATCAGCACCGCCAGCACCACACACCCGCCCCCCCTTTGCAATGCTCACCCGTCCCGCCGTAATTGACTGATCCAAGCATAAAAACACCCCCACCCCGAAATTCCCCATCCCCGGACGCCTCAAAGCCATCCCTCCTTCGCCCATGAAACGCAAGATCGTTTCCGCCTATTCAACTCGCAAAAACGCCCCGGTTTTCAGGCTTTTTAAATCATAAATGACAAATTACAAATGATGCCTCCCCCACCCCTCCCCCTTCGCCAGACGCCGCCGCCCACACTTTCCTGCTACTATATTCTGTTCGCCCCAACCCGTCCGGGGCCTAAACTACGCTTCTAAAGATAAGCAAATGATCCCCAAAGTCGCCATCATCGGCCGGCCCAACGTCGGCAAATCCTCCCTGCTCAACCTGCTCTCCGAGCGGACCATCTCCATCGTTGAGCCCACCGCCGGCGTCACCCGCGATCGCGTCGTGGCCATCTGCGAACTCCCGCCCGACGAACGCGGACAGCCCCCCCGTTTCATCGATCTCATCGACACAGGCGGCTACGGCATCGAAGACTCCCAGGGCCTCACCAAGGACGTCGAACGCCAGATCGCCAACGCCATGGCCGAAGCCGACCTCATCCTCTTCGTCATCGACTCCCAGGACGGCATCACCCCCCTGGACACCCAGGTCGCTCGCCTCCTGCGCATGTCCAAGGGCCACGGCATCAACGTCCCCGTCCTCCTCATCGCCAACAAAGTCGACGGCGAAACCCACGAAGCCCACGCCCACATCGCCCAACGCCTCGGCTTTGGCGAACCCGTCATGGTCAGCGCCAAGAGCCAGCACAACAAATTCGTCCTCATCAACGCCATCCGCAACGCCATCCAGTGGGACAAATTCAACGGCGCGCTCGCTCCCCCGGAGCCCGGCATGCTCCTGTCCATCGTCGGCAAGCGAAACGCCGGCAAATCCACCTTCGTCAACGCCCTCGCCGGCGACGACCGCGTCATCGTCTCCGAAGTCGAAGGCACCACCCGCGACTCCATCGACGTCCGCTTTGAGATGGACGGCAAAGTCTTCACCGCCATCGACACCGCAGGCGTTCGCAAAGGCAAGTCCATCCAGGACGACATCGAGTACTACTCCCTGCACCGCTCCCTGCGCGCCGTCCGCCGCTCGGACGTCTGCGTGTTCATGATCGATGCCACCCTCCCCATCAGCTCCGTCGACCACAAGCTCGGCAATGAGATCATCAAGCATCACAAGCCCACCATCCTTGTCATCAACAAGTGGGACCTTGCCGAAAAGAAAGCCACCCAGGAAGCCTTCATCAA
>CAZIWA010000193.1:3034-6506 GCA_964542875.1 uncultured Phycisphaeraceae bacterium | reverse complement strand
CCCGCGATGGTGGGCCTCGAAGACTCGGCGCCACCCTACGAAGAGATGGGAGTGAAGAAGAAGATGCATCTGTGAGGAAGAGGTTTGTCTGTGACTTTGCAGAATCAATGGGTATCCAGCCTGCGATGGTGGGCCTCGAAGACTCGGCGCCGCCCTACGAAGAGAGGTTTCAGACAGAGCCTAGGTGGTTCTCTTGTTATTTCGCGGTGGTGCGGGCGAGCCAGTCGGAGAAGCGGGTGGGGCCGAGGATGGCTTTGCCAAGGGGGGAGAGGCTTTGGTCGTCGACTGGCGTGCCGAAGTAGGTGGCGTTTTTGTCAGAGGCGACTTTGCGTTTGTCGCCTGTGGCGGTGAGGTATTGCTGGACGAGTTGGTCCATGCGGATGGGTTCGGGGCCGGCGAGGTCGATGATGGCGTTTAAGGGTGGTTTGACGGCGATTTGGGCGAGGGCGGCGGCGACGTCGTCGGAGACGATGGGCTGCATGAGCGCGGGGGGAAAGAGGATGGTATTGCCGGTGCCGCCTGACTGGGCGATGGCGCCGACGAATTCGAAGAATTGAGTGGCGCGGACGATGGTGTAGGGGATTGGGGCGGCCTTGATGAGGTTTTCCTGGACGAGTTTGGCGCGGAAGTAACCACTTGCCTGGAGGCGGTCGGTGCCGACGACGGAGAGCGCGACGTGGTGTTTGATGCCGGCGGCGGTTTCGGCGGCCATGAGGTTTCGGCCGGAGGTTTCGAAGAACTCCATGACGGGCTTGTCTTCGAAGGAGGGGGAGTTTGCGACGTCGACAACGACTTGAGCGCCAGTGAGGGCCTGGGCGAGGCCCTGGCCAGTGAGGGCGTTGATGCCGGTGGAGGGGGAGGCCGGGGTGACATCATGGCCTTGGGCGCGGAGGTTTGCGACGAGTTTTTTGCCGATGAGGCCCGTGCCGCCGATGACTACGATTTTCATGGTGAGCCTTTGGGGGAAAGGTAAAAGGAGTAAGGGACAAGGGTAAAAGGCGGAGTTGATGACAGTTGATTAGGGGGTGTTAATCGTTCAAGTATGACTCATTTCAGGTGGAATATAAAGGGGATTTTAAGGGGGTGTATGAGATGCAGGGCCTTCGCGTCTTAATTGAGTTGTTTATACGCATTGGGATGCGGCGGCGGCAAGTGCAAGATAGAAAAAGAGAGACTTTAAGTGCCCATCCAGAGAAGGGATTCTTCAGCACCCATCGAGGGTGCTGAGGAACAAGAAACAATCGATTGAATCTTTACCGGGGGCTGCGCTCGAAGACTCGCTGGCCCCCGGCTACAACCGGTCGCCCTGCTGGGGCGCAGAAGGGCCGGTTGCACTCGCATCTCTAAATGCACGCAACTAACGTTGCTGAGGAGTCGAAAAAAAGAGCTTACCGGTGGTCGCATGAATACATGCTCAACCACCGGCTAATGGCTGGAATCCTGCTGCCGGGCCGTTGGCCCTTGAGAGCAGAATGTGCCCCATTTAATTGGGCTGGATTGACCCGCATCGTGGGCTTTTTAGCGCGCCTGGTTGGGGAGTTTTGCTTTTGGGGCTGAGCAGCGAAGGATGAGTTTTATTGCGACGAAGATCAGGGCGGAGATGGAGAGGGCCAGCAGCGAGGTGCGCAGGAGTGAGGCTGTGGGGATGGAGATGCCCAGGCCCGTGGCGAGGGCGACATACGCCGCGATGCAGGCGGGGCACTTGGGGAGAAGTGCGAGGATGGTGCTGGGGATGATCCAGCCGGCGGCGTGGGCGGTGTGCTTGCAGCAGGTGCGCGCGTTCATGGTTTTTTCTCCGATTTGCAGCAGGAGGAGGAGCCTTCGATGGAGAGGGGGACGGTGGATGCGACTTTGGGCCAGTAGGGTTTGGTGGGGTCGGCGAAGGCGCCGCCTTGATAGCGGTCGTGATGGCGGAGCCACTGCATGGAGAAGGGAAGCTGGTCTTCGTCACGGCCCTTGGGGGCGAGGTCAAGCAAGACGTAAGCAGTGACGAAGTTATCGAGGCCGCGGCTGTAGGTGGAGTAGGTGTGAAAGATTTCGCCGGTGGTTGGGTCTTTGTAGAAGACGCTTGCGCCGGGAGCCTCATCGCTGGGGAAGGGCTGAGTGGTGTAGTTGTAGTCGACTTTACCGGTGGCCATTTCCTGAGGTGTGAAGTAGACATGGAAGTCGTGATTGAAGGAATTTTCAAAGGAGGATACCCAGGGGAGCTGCCAGCCCATGCGGGATTTGAATGCCTGGATTTTTGGAAGAGGCGCATGTGAGACCGCTATGAGCGAGACATCGCGGGCGGCAAGGTGAGGCGTCGAGCCGTTGATGTGATCGGCGATGAATGAGCAGCTTGGGCAGCCTTCGGCCCAGTTTGGACCGAACATGAAGTGGTAAACGATGAGCTGGCTGTGCGGGCCGAAAAGATCGGCAAGGGAAACTTTGCCCTGAGGGGCGTCGAAGAGGTAGTTCTGATCGACCTTGACCCAGGGGAGCTGGCGGCGCTGACGTGCGAGTTCATCGCGTTGGCGGGTGAGCTCTTTTTCCTTGGCGAGAAGGTCTTTGCGGGCGTTGAGCCAGGTTTCGCGGGAGACGACGGGGTGGTTGTTCATGGGAGCCTTCTGGGTTTGCATTGAGGGCATTCGTGGGTGGCCCTCACCCTAATACGGTTCAATTAAGGATGAAGAGGCCAAAAAGGTGGAGGAAATTGAGTTGTTACAGGTTGGATGGCATGGACACAGGCGCGTGCAAGAGCTTCTTTTTTTATATGTTCACCAGGGCCTAAGCACTGCGACCCTGGCTGTCATAGGGCCGCACTTGGGATGAGGATGCAAGGGCTTCATTAAACCGTATTGCGCCTCACCCTAGGCATCTTCCCGAGGGAGAGGGTTTAAGAAGAAAACTCCGTCGCTTGTGCTTTCGGCTAACAAGACTCTCTCGTGAGGGCGAGGGGGTTAGAGCGGATGATTAGCCGGGGATGCCTTCGTCGCCGCTGGGGCCGTAGCTGGAGGGGACTTTGGCGCCGACGAGGCGGAGGTAGACGCCGAGCTGTCCACGGTGCTGGATCCAATGGTTGAGCATGAGCAAGCGGAGGACCATGACCTTGGGGATGGTGAGGACTGGTTTGCCGCCGAGCGTGGCGGTCCAGTTGGTCATGAGATGGGCGTCGGTGAGGGTGGGGAGGATTTCTTTGACGGATTGGATGCTTTTGTCGTGGGCGGTGAGGATTTGCTCAACGGTGGCGGGCTGAGCGAAGGCGGCGTCAGGCGTGGGGACAGGGGATTGGTCTGCGAGGACGAACTGGATGATGCCGCCTGGGATGCCGGCGATGTGGAAGGCGAGTGCGCCGAGGGTGTGGGATTTTTCGTGGGGTTTGAAAGTGAGCTTGTCCTGGGGGACTTGCTGGAGAAATTTGCGTGTGGTCGCCGCTTCATGCGCGAATTCGCCGAGCATGGCTTGTGAGATGGACATGGGTTTTCCTTTTTTG
>CAZIWA010000193.1:0-2934 GCA_964542875.1 uncultured Phycisphaeraceae bacterium | reverse complement strand
TGGGGTTGAGTGAGCGAAACGGCAGGTCGGATTACGACGAAGACGTCTCGTCTGGCCTACAACGAGAGGCCGGCTTGCATGGGGATTATTTGGATTTGTGCTTGGATTCCGAGGTGTCGCGGATTTCGTTAAGCAGTTCCTGCCAGCCGATGCTGACGTTTTTTGGGAGTTCGGGGTCGATGATTCCGAAGGCCTGATGGGTGAGTTTCAGGAGGGTGCCGCCTGCTTGCTCGGTGAGACGGTACTGGACGTGCGAGGCGACGGGGTAGGACATCATCATGGGGCCGACGAGCTCCAGGAGCTTGGGGGGCTTGATGACCTGCACGTGACCCCAGAGGTGGCCGGTGTTGTTGCCGAGGTCCCGGTACCAGCGGCCGCCTGGCCAGGGCTCAAGCTTCATGCCCATTTCTTTCATGGGGCCGTGGGGCTGCAGGACGGTCTGGAAGACGATCTCCGGTGAGGCGGCGATCTGCACTTCCTTGACGACATGCAGGGTTTTGATGGGGGAGTCGGTTGTGTCAGCGGCCATGATTCTTTTCCTTTGAATGGGGATTGCGGTTGGAGGTGCTTTGCTGGGCGGCGAGCTGCCTGGCGGTTTGTTCGGCGGCCTGCTTGATACTGTCGAGCTGGTCGGTCCAGAAGCGTTCGAAGTTTTGAATCCAGTCGTGGACGGGCTTGAGTTCATGAGGGACGAGACGATAGACGCGGCGCTGGCCGGCTTTGTGAACGGCGACGAGGCCGACTTTGCGAAGCACGCCAAGGTGCTTGGAGACGGTGGGCTGAGAGAGGCCGAGCTTGAGGACCATTTCCGAGACATCACGTTCTGCGCCGAGGGCGAGGAAGCTGACGATCTCCCTGCGACGGGGCTCGGCGATGGCGTTGAAGACGTCGGAAGTGGTTGCTGCTCGTGGCATGTGTTTAATATATTCCCATAAGGGAATATGTCAAGGGGAATTTGGAAAAAAGAGGAGGCAGGGGTGGTGGGTTTGGTGGTGGGGCGCGGAAGGAGTTGAGTCGTTATAGGCTGGGGAGCATGGGTGGGGGCGCGTGCAAGAGTTTCATTTTTCGCTTTTACCAGGGCCTATGCGCCGGAAGCGCTGCGACCCTGGCTGTCAATCGGAACGGGCCTTTGGCCCTTCAGAGAAAAAGCGCGGCCTTGATTGACCGTATGGACGCTTCCGTGCGGGTGTCAGAACTGAGCGCTGTAGTAGAGGCTCCAGAGGTTGGCGGTGTTGTTGATGACGTCGACGCCGCGGATGGAGCCGTCGCCCAGGAGGGTGTTGTTGACGCCGTTGTGGAGGGGGATGTTGTGGGGGATGGTGATGAGATAGCTGTAGATGACGTATTGGTTGTAGGTGTTGTCGATCCAGGCCATTTCGTAGACCAGGGGCATGCGGTTGCCTGGGGGAGAGTCGGTTTTGTAGGTGGCTTTCATGAAGCCGGGAGTGCCTGGGGCGCCGTAGTGGCCCCAGGTCCAGAGGCCGGATTCGGTGAGGCTGATGATGACCTGGGAAGCGCCGTAAGAGCGCCAGTAGGTGGCGGTGGGGTCGACGGCGTAGGGGTAGCCGGTTTTAGGGCCTGAGGTGGAAGGGCACTTGAAAGGGGGACGACGCCAGAGGGCGGTGTTGACGGTGGGATCGGCGATGGGGCCGGCGACGACGTTGGGATAATTGGGGTTGTAGGTGCCGGCTTCGACGATGTATGGGGCGATGGCCATGTCCCAGTTGAGGTCGGTGCCGCCTGCGCCCCAGGAACTGGGCATGCGGTCTTTGTTGTCGCATTTGTAAGCGGTGATGGCGCGGAACTGGCTTCGGAGATTGTCTTTGCAGAGGGCGCTTTGCGCGGCCTCCCGGGAACGGGAGAGGGAGGGGAGGAGGAGGCTGATGAGCACGCCGATGATGGTGATGACCACGAGAAGTTCGATCAAGGTGAATGCGTATCGCGGGCGTGTGGTTGGCATGGCGTGATTTCCTGACTCACTGAGGTGAAATGAATAACGCGGGCAAACAAATATTTTAGAGGCGGGGGCGCAGGGTGGCGATGAACGTTGTTGGTGTGCAGCAGGCGATTGGTGGTCTAAATCCGATCTTTCATGTGAATTATTGCGGGGAATTTGAGTGGTGATTGGAGGCGTGTCTGGTATAAAACCGGAATGGAGAGCAAGAGACCGATGGTGCTGTTTGCGCTGGGCGGGGGGATTCGGCTGGCGCGGATCGATGAGGGGCGGCAGACGCCCAAGCCGATGCGGCATTGGTCGATCGAGGGGCACTATTACTTTCATTTGTACAACTGCCGGGGGGATCTGACGATGGGCGGGGTGAAGCTTCCGATCCGGCCGGGGTATGCGGGGGTGATTCCGCCTGGGGTGTCTCTGGCGTGCAGATGGCATGCGCTTTCGACGCATTTTTTCGCGCAGTTTGAACCGGTGGATCCGGCGAGCCGGGTGGTGAGGCTGCCGGCGATGCAGGATTTGGGGGGGCGGTTTGAGGGCGTGGTGGAGCGGTTTCGCGTGGCGATGGATTGTTTTCGCTCGCAGCCGGAACGGGCGGCGGCGAGGGTGTGCGATGTTTTGTGGGATATGGCGCAGGCGGAAGCGCCGGTGCTTCAGCCTTGGAGCGATTGTCCGAGCGTGGCGGTGCGGGCGGTGTGCGAGCGTGTGGAGCAGCTTATGGGTGGGAAGATCACGGTGGGGATGCTGGCGATGAGCGTGGACATGACGGCGGACTATCTGACGCGGCTGTTTCAAAAGCACATGGGGATGACGGTGCTGGCGTATATCCGGTCGCGCAGGGCGGCGCAGGCGCGGCATCTGCTGGTGCATTCGTCGCTGCCGCTGAAGGCGATTGCGGCGCAGGTGGGTTTGGCGGACGCGCAGGTGTTCAACAAGACGATTCGGCGGGAGCTTGGGTTGAGCCCGCGGGCGGTGAGGGGGGG
>CAZIWA010000192.1:0-6573 GCA_964542875.1 uncultured Phycisphaeraceae bacterium | reverse complement strand
TCTCCCCATCTTCCTCTTGACACGCACCCCTCAAAAGTGTCATCTAATATCAATCTATTCATTTCCAAGGTGCCGCCATGCCCTTCCAAATCGATAAGCGCCTCCACTGGACTGACCACTACGTCGAATACGGCTTCGCCCTCATCAAGGGAGTCGTCGGGCCGGAGTTCACCACCCCCGCGCTCAATGCTGTCAAAAAACTCAACGGCCACAACCTCCCTTTAAACCAGTGGACCAAGGAAAACACCCCCACACGCCAGCCCGAATCCGGCCGCGATCCCGTTCTCTCTCAAATCTACGATCAGCCCGGCATTCAAGAGATCATCCGCACCATGTTCGCCCCGCAGGACCAATGGAACGGCGAGCGCGCCTTCCAGCTCTTCGTCAACCCCTACGATGCCGCCGCCCCACAGGAACTCTCTCCCGAAGGCCATCTGGATTTTGTCCGCTCCCCCATTCCCATCTTCGGCTCCGGCTTCATGTTCCAGGTCTCCCTCGTCAAAAGCGAGCCCTTCTCCGGCAATCTCACCCTCTACCCCGGCTCCCACAAACTCGTGCAGCGGGATCTGGTCAAAAACCCCGACCTCTTCTACCCCGACTCCCCCGAAATCATGCGCCACATGCGCGCCGAACCCTACGAATTCGTCGCCGAGCCCGGCGATGTCTGCATCTTCCACCACCTCGTCGCCCATGCCGGAAACGTCAGCCACGCCGCCAGCAAAGCCCCCCGCGTCTCACTTCATTGCCAGGGCCTATGCAAAGACTGGCTCCACGAAATCGACCCCGCCGCCAAAGGCATGAGCCCCTGGCGGCGCAGCCTCGCCTACACCGGCGGCCCCTACCGCGTCCTCGAAGATGAATACGAAAAAATCATGCGCTTCAACCGCGAGAAAAAGCAAAAGCAGTATCAGCCCAGCTAATACTTCAAACCTGGCAATATCACACCAGCGACATTGACATATCGACAGCCCCAAAAGCGCCTCAAAGCACTTCTTGTGTCCTACTAAAAATATACACCGCAAATCGCAATTCTTTGCCGTTCTCTAGCCCTTGACGGACCCTTGTGGTATACACTGATTACGGGCCAAGACGCTCACCATTCTTACCTTCGATCCGCGTCCGGAAATGGGGTTCATTTAGCTTTTTAAAACCCCTCGCATCAGATCGTTGACCTCGGTATTTGTTTTCACTTGGACCCTACGACATGCCAGACAACAGAGTCAATCTCGACCAATCTCTCGACGAATCTGGAGTGACGCCCCCTGCCTTGGCTTCAAGCGCCAATGAGGACTCCGTTTCCGACAGCATCCTGCAAGGCGATATCGATCCCTTCCTCATCGCCCCGCGCATCGACTTTAACGAGCAGGAAACGCTTGCCCTCTTGATCCACGCGCGTTCCGCCATCGAATCCATTGTCTGTGGCGAGGCCTTCCTGTCCAAGCTCCCGCCTGATCTCGACGAAGCCCACTCCCACGGCATCTTCGTCACCCTCGTCCGCGGCGTCATGCGCGCCTGTAAAGGCCAGCTCGCCAGCAACAAGGGCGCCAGCGTCGGCTACATCCTTACGGAAGTCGCCCGCGCCGCCGCCTCCAGGGACCTGCGCCTTCCCTCCATCACCGAAGACGAACTGCCCTACCTCAAAGTCGATATCTCTTTCGTGCACAACGTCCAGACTCTCGCCCAAAACGGTCCAGACCGCGCCGAAGCCATCCAGGTGGGCACTCACGGCATCCACCTGCGCCGTGAACGCAAGAAAAAATCCATCCTTCTTCCCCAGGTCGCCGTTGAAAACCGCTGGGACGCCCGCACCTTCCTGGAACAGGCTTCCGCAGCCGCGGGCCTCCCCAAAGACGCCTGGATGGACCCTCAAACCGTCGTCAAGACCTTTGAAACCCACGTCATCCGTGATGAATCCATCGAGCAGGAATTCAACCCCAAGAGCTTAAGCGCTCTGGACATGTCCCTGCTTTTGGCCAACGCCATGTCCGCCATGAAAGGCGAAGCCCGCAACGAAACCATCCGTCCCCTGCTGGCCAATAAATTCGAACACGAGTTGGGTATCCAGCTTGTCAGCAAGAACGGCTCCACAGGATTCGCCTGCGCCAAAGGCCGCTCCCTCATCGATCTCACCCGCTCCGCGGCCCGGTCCATGCTGCAGATGCTCAAACAGAAAAACCAGCCCATCGAACCCCTCGTCAGGCTTCAGGTTCTCTGGCAGCCCATGAACCTCATACCCGCTGACTACCCCGACCGCCACGCCACGCTTGTGCACTCCACCATCGTGGCCTGGGGCAAAAACTCCTGGACGGTCATCACCCCCAAGCCCGGCCACTCCTACGACACCGTCGCCCACGCGCTCTCCCGCTTGAACATCACCCACGACCAATGGGCCGACGGCGCCGCCAAGCTCACTGCCTTTGGCACCACCGGTTTTAACCTCAAAACCCCCGAATAATCAGCCCAACAAAAAATGAGTGGCAAAGCACGGCCCGCAGCGGTGCCGTGTCTTGCACGCGCCTGCGTACAAACCATCCAACTCATAACGACTCGATTCCCACTCCTTCGCCTCCCCAAATTAAAAATCTTAAACGCCTCTCCGCCCCACCCCCATCCGGTCCAGCACATTCAGCACCATGTCGCTCAGCGCTTTGTCCGTCTCCAGCACGTGTGAAGCCAGCACGCTCCCCACGCCGAACCTGAGCCCGAACCCCGACTTCTCCCAGCACACAATGTCGCTCCACAGTTCCAGTTTCACCTCTTTATTGGCCCACGTCGCCCCTGCGGGCAGCCCCGGGCCCGCGTAGTTGTTGTAATAGTCCAGGTCGCCCGCCGGGCTCACTTTCGCCCGCGCCAGCACCGTTAACCCGTGGTCGTAATCCCCGCCTTGGAGCTTCGGAAACGGCGTTCCGTCTTCATGGGGATACATCGAATACGCCGGCCCTCGCACCCGTCCCAACTGCGCCCGGACCGCGTAATCCGTCTCGTAGCCCGCGCCACGATCCCCGATCATCCCCGCCGTATCCACCTTCCGAGGCGAGCTAAATGCCCAGTGCTCCTTCTCCATCACCTCCCACCCGCTCGTCGGCCCCGCCAGAGGCGGATCCGTAAACCCCGCCGTCGACACCCCGATCAAACCCACCTCCGGAAACCCCGTCGCCCGCATAAAACTCCCCGGCCACCCATCCATCTGATGGTGGTGCGCACTGTAAATCATCGGGTCACTCGTCACCCCCGGCATCGTCCGCCGGTCATGCTTGCGAACCTCCATCACCGACTGCTCCAGGTCCACGCTCACCCGCCAATACGCCGTATTGCCCGACATCCAGAACAACTTCCCCCCGCGCGCGTTAAACGCCTTGATCCGCTCATATTGAGGCACCGTCCAGTACTCGCTGTGCCCCGCCCACGACACCACTTCATACCCCTCCAGCAACGCCGCATCCGCTTCCAGGTCCCACTCGCTGTAAAGGTCGTATTCCACGCCCGCCTCATCCAGCCACGCATAAAACGGCAGCTCGAAATTCACCGTCGTCGTGTGCCATGATCCATGGGTCGGCCGCCGCTGCCCCATCATCTGCCCAAGCACCGGATAGCTCGGATGAACCTGGTAACACCCGTAATCGAACTTCGCATCCGAGAACGGCTGAAAGTTGTACGCCACCCGCGTATTGGTCGTGGAGAGGCACGCCATCTTCGCCTTCTTTTTCACCGGCAATTCCCGCACCAGAAAGTGCACATCCCGCACAACGCCGTCCTTGTTCGTCAGCCGTGCCGCGTATTGCCCCTGAGGCGTTCCCGCAGGCACCTCCCACCGGCACGTCACATCCCACCGGCAGTCCACGTTCGCATCGCTCATCAACCGGACCGCAAACCCAAAATCCCTGTCCCGCGCAGGGTCGTAAGTGCTCCAGTCGCTGTCATGCGTCACCCGCGGCCCCGGCACCATCCGGATCGGCACATTCACAGGCCGCCCATGATTGCCCAGGCCTGAAATATCCCGATACGGCACCCCCAGGCCCAGGGCGTCAGGAAACGGAACGCCCGGCAGCGAATCAAACACCCACGCCCCCAGAATCCTCACCGCCGGCTCCGGCCATGTTTCCTTCTTCGTGTAGCGGTCCAGCAACACGCCTTCCCCCAGCAGCCCGGCGTACACGCTCACCCCGCAAAGGTCACCTGTGAAAAACGCCGACGCCTGGCCCGCTTCATTAAGCGCCGCGCCCATCAGCACCGGTCCGCTCGCCCGCCACGCCAGGCTTTCATGCGCCCCCACCAGCGCGCCGTCAATGATCAGCGACGCCCGTGACCCCACCACTTCCACCGCCACATGGTGCCATTCTTTGACAGTCACCTCCGGCCCTTCCAAGCGCCCTCCTTCGCCCGCCAGCGTCACCGCGTTCTTGGCCCCCAGCCAAACCCCAATGCCCCCAAGCGTCACCAATCCCACCGCACTCGCGCCTTCTGCAACCCCCGCCAGCGCCCTAAACCAAAATTCCAGCGTCATCACCGGGCCCACCGAAAGCTTGTCCACGCGCACGTAGCTCCCCCGGTAGATCGGCTGCACCTTGGCTTCCACTGTCCCCAGCTCCGCCACCACCACGGACCTCTCCGTTGACCGCCCGTGTTTCACGATCTTCACATCCACGGGCCCCTCGCCGCTGACCCGCAAATCCACCGTCTCACCGGGCCTCACCGCCATCTTCTGGCTGTACGCATGAAACCCCGGCACCACCGTCGGCTCATGGGCCGGCAGGTAAGACGTGTCATCAGGAAACAAACGTGCCTTGCGCGGTGTCTTGTTCATGCAATCAACTTATCACGAACGCCTCCGCTCTTTCCCGCTCAACCTCCATCAGAAGCTTTGCCCTCCACACCCGAACCCCTCCCCAGGTCTGCTACAATTCCCGCTCGCAAACATCGACCTCCAGACGACCCCGAGAATCACCATGCCCAAGCCAAACGTAACCCGTGACGACATCCGCGCCCGCCTCATGGTCGGCCTTGAAGTCCACGTCGAACTCGCCACCCGTTCCAAGATGTTCACCAGCGCGCCCAACGTCGCCCACCCCGACTACTTCTACGCCGAGCCCAACACCCTCACCGATCCCGTCGTCCTGGGCATGCCCGGCGTCCTCCCCGTCATGAACAAGGCCGCAGTTGAAATGTCCATGCGCGTCGGTCTCGCCCTCAATTGCCGGATCGCCCGCCACACCAAGTGGGACCGCAAAAGCTACTACTACCCCGACCTCCCCAAGGCCTACCAGATCAGCCAGTACGACCAGCCTCTCTGCGGCGAAGGGTTCTTTGATCTCACCCTCCCCGACGGCACCGTCAAGAAAATCGGCATCATCCGTGCCCACCTGGAAGAAGACGCCGGCAAGCTCCTCCACGAAGCCCCAGGCGGCTACGCCATCGACTACTCCATCGTCGATTTAAACCGCGCCGGCACCCCGCTGCTGGAAATCGTCACCCACCCCCACTTCGCCTCCCCCGAGGAAGTCGTCGCCTTCGCCCAGGCCCTGCGCAACATCTGCCGCTTCCTGGGCGTCACCGAAGGCATCATGCAAAAGGGCCACATGCGCTTTGAGCCCAACATCAACGTGGTGATTGAAAACCTCAAAGACGGCAAAACCTACAAAACCCCCATCGTCGAAATCAAGAACCTCAACAGCTTCAAAGCCGTCGAAGGCGCCATCCGTTACGAATACGACCGCCAGATCGATCACTGGCTCGCCACCGGTGTCGTCATGAAGCCCGGTACCAAGAGCACGCGAGGCTGGAACGACGGCGATTCCACCACCTTCCTTCAGCGCGAAAAGGAAGAAGCCGACGACTACCGCTACTTCCCCGATCCCGACCTCGTCCCCGTCGTCGTCGATGACGCCTGGCTCTCGGAGATCACCGCTTCCCAGCCCGAGCTTCCTTCGCTCAAGGAAAAGCGCTACCTCACCGAATACGCCCTCAACATCAAAGACACCCGCGCCCTCCTGGACGACCCCGGCGTCTGCGGCTTCTTTGAAAGCACCCTCAAGCTCGGCGTTGATCCCAAGCGTGCCAGCGCCGTCATCCTGAACAACCTCGCCAAGCGCGCCAACGAACAAGGTGTAACCCAGGACAAACTCGGCATCACCCCCGCCCAGATCGCCGCCATCATCACCCTCGCCTCCGGCGACAAGATCAGTTCCAACGGCGCCGATGAGCTCTACGGCCTCTGCTGCCAGGACCCCGCCGCCGACCCTGCAAAACTCGCCGAGTCCAAAGGCCTCCTCCAGGTCTCCGACGACGGCGCGCTCGACGGCTGGATCGACCAGGCCATCGCCGCCAACGCCAAATCCGTCGCCGACTACAAGTCCGGCAAGGAAAGCGCCATCGGCGCTCTGGTCGGCGCCGTCATGAAGCTCTCCAAAGGCAAAGCCAACCCCAAGGCGGTCCAACCCCGCCTCAAGGAAAAGCTCGCCCAATAACCCCGGACTCAATCCAATCCACATAACCCAACACGCCCAAAGGCGTGTTGTTTTTTTGCCTGTGCCTGCATCAAACCCACCACTTCCTCGCCCCAGAAAAAGCACACCT
>CAZIWA010000191.1:0-6667 GCA_964542875.1 uncultured Phycisphaeraceae bacterium | reverse complement strand
GGAAGTAGCGGTAGAGGGTGCCTTTGGCGCAGCCGATTTCCTGGGCCATTTTTTCAAGGTCGGCATTGTGATAGCCATCGGAAGCGAAATGCTTGATGACGACACGGAGGATCTCGTCGCAGCGTCTTTCGGCGAGGTGCTCGTCCTTGGGGCGGCCGGGTTTTCGGTTGGGGTTTTCCATGGCGATCTATTAATTGACTGACGCGTCAGATAATAAATAGCCGGACAGTTGTGGCAAGTCAAGGTTAATGGAGATAATTATTGTGGACACAACTATATGAATGTGCAAATGGCCTGGACAAGGGGTTTGGTGCGCAAATTGATGGGGGCAGCGCTAAATGCGGACCTTTATCGGCGGGCTTTACGGGCGTCGGGACGTGGTGTGGCTATTTGTCCCACATGTAGGTGTAGAAGTTACCGACGGAGTAAGTCCACTTGGTGAAGTCCATCCGGTCCCAGCGGTTCCAGCGCGCCGAGCCGTCGACATAGGCGACGTTCACGCCTCGGGGAATGCCAGCAAAGTAGATGAAGCCGGGGATGGCGCCGGAAGGGTACTGGTTGATCGGGAGGTTGGTGTCAGCGTGGGTGGTGTGGAGGCCCGTGCCGATGCTTGGGGTGGTGACGGGGGTTGACCAACGGTTGACATCGGCAAGGAGCACCTTGGGGCGGTTGAATTGATCGTAGGTGTCTTCGACGGAGATGGGGGAGCGGGGAGAAGACGAGCCCAACTGGCCGACCATGCCTGCAAGAATGCCGTATTCCATCGCGCGACCGGAGATGTTGGACCATTGCTCCTGGGTGGCCGCGGGAATGATGCCTTCAGGGCAGAAATACATCCGGTGAGGCTTACTGGTGACAGGGTAACCGTTGTCGATGTACGGGTTGGTTTGCTTTTCCCAGTTGCTGCCGGGCACCTGGAGGATGGCGCTGTTCCGGAAGGGGTATTTGCCCTTGTTGTCCGCAGCGTAGCTGGTGAGGACAAGCGCCCAGGACTTCACATTGGATGCGCAGGCGATCTGCCGGGAGGTTTCACGCGCCCTGGCGAGCGAGGGCAGGAGCATGCCCATCAGGACTGCGACAACGGCGATGACGACCAGTAATTCAACAAGGCTGAATGCTCGTGAAGCGGGGCGAAAGGGCATGAAATAGGCTTTCCTAAAGGCTGGTTGGGCGAAATGAAGAGCGCTGCAGGCAACCCCGTGGAAGCCATGCTAGCCGGGGGGTGAGCGGGGTACAAACAATATTTTGGATTGTCGTTGAAAGTGACTAATGGATATGTAGCGAAAAAACGAGATTCAAACGTGAAGGGCTTAAATAATGGCTGTGGACAGAAAAACACCCCCATCAAGCAATGGGGGTGTTTTGAAGGCGCTTTGGATGTAAAGCCTGTTGCGTCAGACGACGCTGGTGATGCGGCCTGACTTGAGATTCCACAGCACGCTGACGAGGGCGTCGATTTCTTCGCAGGTGTTATAGAACGCAAGGGAGGGGCGGACGGTGCTTTCGAGCCCAAACCGCCTGAGGATGGGCTGGGCGCAGTGGTGCCCGGAGCGTACAGCGATGCCTTCTTTGGCAAGAGCTTCACCGACTTCCTGCGTGCGGTAGCCATCAAGCACGAAGGAGAGCACGCTGGCTTTCTCATTGGCGGTGCCGATGAGGTGGAGCCCGGGCACCTTGGAGAGGGCCTGGGTGCCGTAGACCAGCAGGTCGTGCTCGTAGCGGGCGATGTTGGCCATGCCGATCCGGCTAAGGTAGTCCAGCGCAGCGCCGAGGCCGACGGCGTCGGCGATGTTGCCGGTGCCCGCTTCGAAGCGGAACGGCGGGGGCTGGTACTGGGTCTTCTCAAACGTGACGTCGGCGATCATGTTGCCCCCTGCCTGATAGGGAGGGGTTTGGTCAAGGATGGATGCCTTGCCGAAGACGGCGCCGATGCCGGTGGGGCCAAAAAGCTTGTGGCCCGAGAAGACGTAGAAGTCGCAGTCGTACGCCTGGACATCCACCTGCATGTGGGAGACGGCCTGAGCGCCATCGATGATGGCTTTTGCGCCGTGCCGGTGGGCGATGTCCACCATTTCCTGCACCGGGACGATGGTGCCCAGTGCGTTGGAAACATGGGTGATGGAGACGAGCTTGGTCTTGGAGGTGAAGAGTTTTTCATACTCATCGAGCAGGATCTGGCCGGTGTTGTCGACCGGGGCGACCTTCAGCCTCGCGCCTTTTTCGGAACAGAGCACCTGCCAGGGAACGATGTTGGCGTGGTGCTCCAGGTGGGTGACGATGATTTCGTCATCCTTCTGGATGTTCTTTTTGCCCCAGCTCTGGGCAATCAGGTTGATGCCTTCGGTGGCGCCGCGGACGAAGATGATTTCGTTCACGGAGGGGGCATTCAAGAACCTGCGGACTTTCTCCCGTGCGCCCTCGTAAGCATCGGTGGAACGTGCCGCCAGGGTGTGGGCGGCACGGTGGATGTTGGAGTTTTCATGCTGGTAGAAGTATGCAAGCCGGTCGATGACGGCTTGCGGCTTCTGGGTGGTGGCCGCGTTGTCCAACCAAACCAACTGACGGCCGTTGATGCGCTCCGACAGGATGGGGAAGTCCCTGCGGATGGCTGTGACATCAAAGGGGATTGACGAAAGGGAATCCCCCAGCGGCGCGGTGAGGTCCGAGTTCACCGGCGTGACGCTGGGAATGCCCGAGAAGGGTTTTAATGGGTTTAAATCCTTCAGGAAGGAGTAGTCTGTGAGCTGGTCGAACTCCTGCGGGCGCGCGGGTGCACCGGGCACCTGCGGCACGCCTTGTTCGGGCGGCTTGGTGTTGACGGGCTGAGGCAGAGAGCTTTGGGGGAGCGTCCTGGGGATGGACCCGGGCAACTGCGAACCGGGAAGGATCTTCACGGGCGCCGGGTCCGGGATGGACTGTACCGGGAGGGAGGGCGCCTGGGCGAAGATGGAACGGGCTTCCGACAGGAAACCAAAGCCGGGGACGTCTTGCGTGCCGGGGAGACCCAGTCCCGCAGGGAGGCCGCCGACGGAGCTAAGGTCCGGTGAGCCGGGGAAGCCTGGGGCTTGGGGCGGGGTTGGAATGCCGGCAAGCGAAGGCGTCTGAGGCGAGGGGAGCCCTGTGGGGTTTTTCGCGCCCAGCGACGACGGCAGGGCGGCGAGGTCTTTTTCCGTCAGCGGCTGCTGAGGCAAGGCCAGGCCGTCGACCGGCGACGCGGGAGCGGCAGGCAGGTCCGAGTTGAAAAACTCATTGGCCAGCCGGGCAATGGTTGCCGGGTCCGGCAGGCCAAAGTCCGCAGGGTTTGGAAAGTCCGACGAGGGCAGGGAGATGCCTTGCACGTCAGGACTTTGCGGGAGTGAATTACTTGTATTCATGGTAGTTGCCCACTTCAACGTTCTCGAGGGAGGCGATGGCGTCGTCGGTCAGGACGGCGGCGGAGCAATAGAGAGAGACGAGATAGGAACCGATGGCTTTGCGGTTAATGCCCATGAAGCGGACGGAGAGGCCGGGGGTTTGTTCGCCGGGGAGGCCCGGCTGGAAGAGACCGACAACGCCTTGCTTTTTCTCACCGACACGAAGGAGAAGGATGTCGGTTTTGCCGCCTGCTTCGGTGGGGTTGGTGTGGCCGTCGACCCAGAGCTTGTCGCAGGGGACGATGGGGATACCGCGCCAGGTGAGGAAGGGGGAGCCAAAAAGCACGACGGTTGCCGGGGGCACGCCGCGGCGGGTGCATTCACGCCCGAAGGCTGCGATGGCGCGGGGATGGGCGAGGAAGAATGAGGGTTCCTTCCAGACCTTGGAAATGAGTTCATCCATGTCATCGGGGGTCGGCGGGCCTTTACGGGTCTTGAGGCGCTGGTTCTTGGGCACATTGCGCAGGAGCCCGTAGCCGGGGTTGTTGATCAGTTCGCTTTCCTGGCGTTCCTTGACGGTTTCGATGGAGAGCCGGAGCTGCTCTTTGATCTGGTCGAAGGGGTTGGAGAAGAGGTCGGAGACCTTGGTCTGGACGTCCACCACCGCGGAGATGGAGTTGAGCGTGTATTCCCGGGGCTTTTCTTCGTAGTTCACGAAGGACTCAGGAATGGTGTGCTCGTCTTTCTGATCGCAGACGACGGTAACGGTTTCGTCTTCGACGACACGGTTGACGCGAAGGGTGCCGGCTTCCAGGGGCTTCCAATCCAGCAGGCGCACCAGCCACCGGGGGGTGATGGCTTTGTACTGAGGCGCGGTCTTGGTGACATTGGCCAATTGAAATGCGGCTTTTTCGCCTAATGAGTGGGGCGATGATTTGCTCTCTGCCATGATGAAAGACTCCTTGGTGGAAGGGATTGCTGGATTTGGATTGTTGGCTGGACTTAAGATTCCAGGAATCCAATTGAGGGGATGGAGTGTATTGGAGTCGTGGTGCAGATAAAAGGGGGTTGTAAGTGATTCGCGGCGTCGTAAATCAACGTTTGTGTTGAATACCAGACTGAAATGCAATCATGGGCCGGGTAGTCTTGTGCCCTTGGTCACCGGTCCGGCGCATAATGGCGCCGGGGAAGGCTGGACAAGGTCTGGCGTAGTTGCGTTGTTAGTGCTTTTATCAAATGGACTTATGGTTATGAAAAAGTACTGTTGCCTGTGCTGGTTTTGAACTGAACCGTGAATTATCAGGCACGTTATGTGATGTCGATCGAGAAAACCATAAGCAAGACAATGTCTACTAAACCAGACAAAGATAAAAACGAAAGCGCAGGTGAGGCTGTGATTAAGAGCACAACGGATCATTTTTACGATCTGGTCAATATTATTGTGGATAGTTACGAAGGCGACAGCCGGACGCGACATATCGAGGCTGGAAAACTGGCCAATCGAGATAGCATTATCGAGACAATACATTTGCTGAGGGAGCTTTTGTTTCCGGGGTATTTCGGAAAACAGAACCTTTCACAAAAGACGCTGCATTACCACGTGGGCAACCTGGTGGTGGAGATCAATCACAAGCTGACGGAACAGGTGCACCACGCCCTGCTGCACCGGTCGGGCAGCGGGCGCAACTTCCGACAGGACCCAAACGAGCAGGCACAGGAGATTGTGAAGGAGTTTTTAGGCACGGTGCCCAGGCTTCGGGCCGTGCTGGCGACAGACGTGCAGGCGGCGTACGACGGAGACCCCGCGGCGGCAGACACGGATGAGATTATTTTCTCCTACCCCGGGTTTTTCGCCATCACGGTGTATCGGCTGGCGCATGAGTTTTACATCCGCGGGCTGCCGCTGATTCCAAGGATCATGTCGGAGTATGCGCACAGCATTACCGGCATCGACATCAACGCGGGCGCGACGATCGACGAATCCTTTTTCATCGATCACGGCACAGGCGTGGTGATCGGGGAGACGACGGTGATCGGCAAGCACGTGAAGATTTATCAGGGCGTCACGCTGGGGGCTCTGTCGACACGTGGGGGGCAAAAGCTCAAAGGCGTGAAAAGGCATCCGACGCTTCATGATGAAGTGACGGTGTATTCCGGTGCGTCCGTCCTGGGTGGGCAGACCGAAGTGGGCCGGGGCGCGGTGATCAGCGCGAATGTGTTTGTGACGCAATCCGTGCCGGAATATACGCGGGTGACAGTGCGCAATCCGGAGCTTCAATATCGGAACCAAAAGCCGCAGGAGTTTAAGCAAGAGGTTCCGCCTGACTGGGTAATTTGAGAGAGAAGGAATCAAGGAGAGGGCAAGCCGTTTCACCTGTATAATTGCGCGATGCACTTTTCCTATGATTTTGATGTTGTGGTTGTCGGTGGCGGGCATGCCGGCGCAGAGGCCGCATGGGCCGGGGCGAACATGGGCGCGCGCGTGGCGTTTGTGACCATGGACCCGTCGAAGATCGGAACGATGAGCTGCAACCCGGCCATCGGCGGGCTGGCCAAAGGACAGATGGTGCGTGAGATCGACGCCATGGGCGGGCTGATGGGCCTGGCCACGGATGCGACAGGCATTCAATTCCGGATGCTCAACCAGTCCAAGGGGCCGGCCGTGTGGGGCCCGCGTGCGCAGTGCGACAAATACCAGTACGCCCGGGAAGTGCAGCGGCTGGTCGGCACGCGTAAAGAGATCGTGGTGTTCGCGGGGACCGTCGACGAGATTTTGACACAGGACGGGCGCGTGCTGGGGGCCGTGGTGTCTCCGGGCAGTGCGCCAAGGCCGGAGCCGTCACGCGACCGGGCGCATGAATCGGGCTGGGTTTACCTGGCGGGGCCGGTGAGCTTTTCATGCAAGGCCATTGTGTTGACGACAGGCACATTCATGCGCGGGCTGATGCACACGGGCGAGAGCAAAACCCAGGGCGGGCGCGTGGGTGAAGCGGCATCGGTGGGCATTTCCGGCGCGCTTAAAGGGCTGGGATTTGAGCTTGGCCGGCTTAAGACTGGGACCCCGCCTCGGCTGGCGGCGGAGACGATCAACTTTGAAGGATTGGCGACGCAGCCGGGGGATGACGTGCCGGTGCCGTTCAGCGATATGTCGCCTGAGATTCTCCAAGGCGGAAAGTTTCCGCGGCTGCCACAGGTGCCGTGTTACGTGACGCAGACCAACGCGCAGATCCACGAAAAGATCCGAGCCAACCTGGACCGGGCGCCGATGTACAACGGGCAGATTGAGACGTCCGGCCCGCGGTATTGCCCGAGCA
>CAZIWA010000190.1:0-6760 GCA_964542875.1 uncultured Phycisphaeraceae bacterium | reverse complement strand
TGCCAGCCGGTGGTCGTATGCACCCCGCCGCCCCCGCCGCGCCCTGCGGTCTCCATCAGCCTCGGCTTCGGGTTTGGCAGCTCTTACTGCCCACCCCCGCGCCCCGTCTACTGCCCGCCGCCCCGTCCGGTCTATTGCCCGCCCGCGCCATGCTTTGAGCCCCGTCGCGATTACGGCCGCTCCGGCACCAGCGTCAGCGTAGACGTCCGTGTCCGCTCCCGCAGGTAAACCCCTTCCCTCAACCGGGCGCATCACAGATTCTGGACCGGGAGCGCCGGCGTCCCGCCGGCTCCCGATCCACCACCTTCACCGACATAAGTGAACTCTTCAGTCGCCGATCTCCCTGAATCTGCTCTCCCCGCAAAAATCCATCACCGGCCGACGCGCGCAGCGTCGGCCGGTTTCGTTTATCGTTGCCTTTTTCAACCGGAGCACCCCCTGATGTCCGATCAAACTCAACCCCAGGGCCTCAAAAAGTCCATCGGCCTCGTTGCCCTCACTGTTTACGGCGTCGGCAACATGCTCGGTGCAGGCATCTACGCCACTGTCGGAAACGCCGCCGGCATCATGGGCAACGCCGTCTGGGCCTGCTTCGCCCTCAGCCTCGTCGCCGCAGCCTTCACTGGCCTCTGCTACGCCTCCCTGGGCTCCCGCTACCCCAAGGCGGCCGGCGCAGCCTTCATCTCCAAACGCGCCTTTAACTTCCCCATGCTCGCCTACGTCGTCGGCCTCGCCGTCGTCGCCTCCGGCCTCACCTCCATGGCGGGCGCAGCCCGGGCCTTCTCCCGCTTCGCACTTGAACTCTTTAACCTCCAGGCCCACGCCGGATGGACCATCGCCTTCGTCCTTGGCCTCATCGGCACCCTCGCCTGGGTCAACTACCGTGGCCTGCGCGAATCCGCCTGGGTCAACGCCCTCTGCACCATCATCGAAACCTCCGGCCTCATCATCGTCATCCTCGTCGGCATTCGGTTCTGGGGCTCCGTTAACTACCTGGACACCGCCACCCCATCAAACCCCACCGGTTCGCTCTCCGTCACCCTCATGCTCTCGGGCGCGGTCCTCACCTTCTACTCCTTCGTCGGCTTTGAAGACCTCCTGAACATCTCCGAGGAAGTCCACAACCCACGCAAAACCTTCCCCATTGCCCTCATCAGCGCCCTGGCCCTCACCGCGCTCATCTACGCCGGCGTCAGCATCACTGCGGTTTCCGTCATCCCCGTTGAAGAGTGGGCGCGCAAAGCCACGCCGGAAAACCCCGCAGCCACCCTCCGCACCGTCGTCGCCAAGGCCGCCCCCTGGTTCAACGTCAGCATCTTCTCCTTCATCATGCTCGTCTCCGTCGTCAACACCGCGCTCTTGAACTTCATCATGGGCTCAAGGCTCCTCTACGGAATGTCCAGGCAAGGCTTGCTCCCCACCTTCATGGGCAAGCTCCACCCCAAGCGCCACACCCCCCACGTGGCCATCCTCATCCTCGTCGGCATCGTCCTGGTCCTCACCTGCCTGGGTGACACCGCCCCCCTGGGCAAGGCCACCGCGCTCCTCCTGTTGACCGCTTTCACCGTGGTGAATATCTCCCTCTTCATCCTTCAAGCCCGCCCCGGCGAACCCAAAGGCGGCTTCGAAATCCCCCGCATCATCCCCATCCTCGGCGCCATCTCCTGCCTCACCCTTCTCTCCGGCGAAGCCTTCAACGCACTCAACAAACAAGACTATCTCCCCAGCGCCATCGCCGGCCTGATCGTCATCGGCATCTCCATCATGTACCTCGTCCTGCGCCCCAAAGCCCTTCCCGACGAACCCCTCGACATCGACTAATCAGTCGCAATGCTCCTCTTCTTATCCCCCTCTTCCTAAAGGCCTTGCACAAACATTCCAAGGTAGGTCGGATTAGATGTCTTCGTCGTAATCCGACCTGCCGTTTTACGCCAAAAATTCAATTCCCCACCATCTATCAAACAACACTCAAGTTCTTTTTTCTCGACTTTATGGCCCAAGCCCCCAAAAGCACGTTTCAACCTCCCCCCATCCTCTTAATCGTCTTCAATCCTCTTAATCCCAGTCAAAAACCCCGCTCTTTCTTCGCCGCAATCGCCGCGTTCACTTCCTTGTTTCTCACCAGCACCACCAGCAGCCACACCCCGCCGATAATCCCAAGCGGGAAACCAAACCACGGAATCATCGGCACCAGCGCAAGGCACGCCCCGGCCATCACCGTCTTTTTCCTGGATGCCACCAGCGCGTTCATCCCCGCCCACACGATAAACAGGCACGCCAGCAGCAGCGCAACCTGAATCGCCACATCCCGTGTCGTCCGCCCCGCGATCTCTTCCTGTTTCAACCCCGCCTGCAGCAGTTTCTGCTGATACAACCCGTAATTCATCGACACGTTCACCAGCGACATCAGCCACTGCACGCCCCCCAGCGTCCCCGCCCCGATCAAATTCAAAGCGCCCGGCAGCAATTTCTTGCGCGCGTAAAGCTCCTGGCTGGATATCCCATGGCCTGGCTGCGGTGTCTGGCTCATTGCCGTGTCGACTCTCTGTTGTTGTCCGCAGGCGCCACCGGCTCAGGCACCACAGGGCGCACAGCAGGCGTCGTCACACTCGTTCTTCCGTTGAGCTCCGTCATCTTCACCATCAGGCCTTCCGCGGTCACATCAAGCTTATCGAGCCTGATCTGCCGGTTGGACTTGGGGTCCAGCATTGCCACCGCCGGCACGGGGTAACCCTTATCCAGTTGTTCCAGCCACTTCTTGATCGTCTCGTCTGGAATCCTGCTTCGGATCGATTCTTCAGTGATCGGCACCCTTATATTGCCGGACTTGGCATGCACCAGCCGCACCATCACCACCGATGGCTCAGCCCCTTTTTCGACAAGTTCCACATGAAACCGGAAACTCATCACCCCTTTGTATCCCGGGTCGTTGATCTCCGTGGCGAACACCAAGTCCCCCTCTTCCTGTGTCACCATCGCGCTTTTGACCGACCCCGGCAAAGTCATTCCCTGATGCTTGGCCCAACCGGCAAACCGTGTCGCCAGCCACGCGTTGATCTGGTCATACGTCAGCACCACCTCAAACGCTCCGCCCGTCAGGCTCGGGGAGTGAGGCTGCGTAATCGTGTCCGTGATCCGTTGCTCCGTCTCATTGGCCAGTCGGTCCAGGTCCACAGGCCCGGTCTTCTCGATAAACGCATCACGCGTTTTGTAGAACTCCGGCTTGGTCATCGCCTGCGTGTACACGTACCACATCACCCCCGCCGCGCTCAGCAGCAGCACCAGGCTGATCCCGGCGAAAATGCCAAACCAAAACAGGCAACCGCGCTTCTTGGGCGCGGCCTTGGGTGTGCCTGAATTGTTTGTCCCGCTGGTCATGGAAGTTGGAAATGCTCTCTCTGAAAGAATGATCGGCCAAAGACCGGCAATAGCTTAGGCCTTCGCGTGCATCGCGCGCGCCACCTTTTGATATTCCTGAATCAAAAATTCGTGATCCGACACCGACTCCAGGCATCCCTCAAGCGCTTTCACCTTCTGCGCACCCGCATCAGGATACGTGCTTTTCACATGCGCTAGCCCGGCGTCGCCAAGCTTTTCTGACGCACGCACCACCCAGCTTCCCGGCGTTGTGCCGTCCGCCATGGGTTTGATCTCGATTCCCTTGCCCTCTTTGCGCCCCGGCGTCAGCCAACGGTTTTGCCACTCCGCAGGCGGCGCATCCACCAGGCCCTCAAACGCCTCTGTCCCCCCGGACTTCACTTTCCACGGCCCGCCGGCCTCGTCCGCCTGCGCCAGCAGCACCTCCCAGTACTTCCCCGCCTCCAGCGCCTCGCGCCTCACTGCCCGGGCAAACACCGCATCATGGTGAGCCGTCAGCACCACCGCCGCCGCGTCATGCTTGGCCACCATCTGCGCAGGCGATTCCAGCACGCCATAGCTCCCGATGAGCACCGCCCCCTCCACCGCGATCATCCGCCTCTGCCTCCGGCATTCCTGAAGCGGCAGCAGAATCCGCGCCACATACCCCCAGTCCCCCGCCTCCTTGGCGCGCGCCAACCCTTCCTCGCACAGCTTCTCAGCGGCCAGGTATTCCATCTTCACCAGCAAAATGCTGGCTTCGTCCATCAACATATCCAGTGGCTTATTCATTGGACCGCCATTCTATCTGCACTCCAAACTCTCGACTCTTGACTCGTAACACAGGACTTCCCTCCCCCCTCACATCAACCACCACAACAGCACCCACGAAATCGGCAGCACCACCACCAGGAACGCAATGGTATTGAACAGCCACACGATGCTCGCCATCCGAGAGTCCAGTTGAAACAGGTTCGCCACGATCACCAGGCTGATCCCCGCCGGCGCCGCTGAGGCCAGCATCAGCACCGCGGTTTCCATCTTGGGCAGCGGCTTGAAAAACAACCCGATGAACAGAATCACCGCCAGCGTCACCAGCGGGCTCACCAGGAACTTCACAAACGCCATGATCAAGTGCTCGCGCATGTACACGCGCCACTCGCCGAACCTCAGCTTCAGCCCGATCCCGTAATACCCGCCCAGCGCCGCGCAAAATGCCAGCCCATCCATCACATGCCAGTCCAGCACCTGGTCCGGAAACGGCACAGTCAATAGCGCCAGCCCCAGGCCCACGATGCACGACCACAGCCCGATCGACCGCACATCCAGATAGCTCTTGATCACCTGTTTGATGCCGTAGCGTTCCTGGCTGGCCTCCGGCCCCGCGTGCGCCTGCGCAATGGGGTACACCATCGCCACGCTCATGAACAGCATCAGGTAGCACGCCGCCGACGCATACGCCAGCGCCTGGTCATGCGGCTCGATCAGGATGTACGCCAAGTACGCCGTCAGCGTCGATCCTGTGTTGCTGATCCCCGCGCCCACCACCAGCGCGCCCGTCTGCGTCCGGCCCACCCCCAGCTTTTTGGCGATCCACAGCATCCCGCCGATCGAAAACGCCATCGCCGCCGGCACCACCAGAAACAGCCAAAGCTGTTGCAGGCTCGGCTTCATCAGCCACAGCGAAAGCACACCGCCCAGGGTCCACACCCACAGCACCGTGTGGAAGTGGACCTTCCGGCTGAACTCTTCGGACACCAGGTTCTTTTTTCGGGCGTAATACCCGGCCATCAGGCTCGACACGCCCACAGCCGCGAATACGACAAAACGCAGCGTCCGATCGTCCATTTAGTCCACAAACGCTTTGTAGATCGCGCGCACCGCGTTATCGAAGTCCGAGTTCTGGATCCCCACGATGATGTTGATCTCGCTCGAGCCCTGATCGATCATCCTCACGTTGATGCCCGCGCTTGCCAGCGCCGCAAACAGCTTCGCCGCGATGCCCGGGTGATACGCCATGCCACGGCCCACCGTCGCCACCAGCGCCATGTCCGGGTACACGTCTACAGAGTCGGGCTTCAGTTCGTTCTTGATGTCCTCGACCACCTTCTCCAGCTTGCCGTCAAGCTGCTTGTCGGCGATCACAAGGCTGATCGTGTCAATGCCCGACGGCATGTGCTCAAAACTCACCTGGTTGGCTTCCAGCACCGACAGCAGCCTCCGACCAAAGCCGATTTCCTGGTTCATCAGGCTCTTTTCCACCGCAATGACCGTGAAGTCCTTACGGCCGGCGATGCCCGTGATGATGCCCGTCTTGGCATCAGGCGCCACTTCCGGCACGATGAAGGTGCCCACGTCTTCGGGCTTGTTGGTGTTCCGGATGTTGACCGGAATACCCGCTTCGCGCACGGGGAAAATCGCCTCGTCGTGCAGCACCGTCGCGCCCATGTAGGCCAGTTCGCGCAGTTCCCGGTACGTCACGGTCTGGATGGGCCGCGGGTTTTTCACCACCCGGGGATCGGTCATCAGCAGGCCTGAAACGTCAGTCCAGTTCTCATAAACTTCCGCGTGCGCAGCGCGCGCCACGATCGCGCCGGAAATGTCGGACCCGCCGCGCGAGAAGGTCTTGATCTTCCCATCCGGGGTCGACCCGTAGAAGCCGGGCACCACCGCGTTTTGCATCTTGCTCAGGCGCTCGGAAAGCACTTTCTGCGTCTTTTCGGAGTCAAACAATCCGCGTGAGTTGAAGAACACCACTTCCGCGGCGTCCACAAACGGAAAGCCCAGCAGTTCCGCCATGATCAGCCCGTTGAGGTATTCCCCACGGCTTGCGGCAAAGTCCGGCCCGGCATTGGTCTGCGCCGCTTTGGCGATCCCCTCTTTGGCGGCCTTGAGGTGCGCCGTCATATCCAGCTTGAGCCCAAGCTCCTTGACGATCTGCTCATAACGCGTCGCGATCAGCGCAAACACATCGTCAAACTTGATGTCCTGCTGCGCATGTGCATGGCACAGGTACAGAAGGTCGGTGATTTTCCGGTCTTCGGAAACGCGTTTGCCCGGCGCGGAGGGAACCACGAATTTCCGGGTTTTGTCCGCCAGGATAATGGCTTGGACTTTCTTGAACTGGCTCGCATCCGCCAGAGAGGTTCCGCCGAATTTCGCGACCTTGATTCCCATGACCTGTTTGATCCAAAAAGAAGTGCGTCAATCCCGTCAGCCACATCGGCCCGGGACAGCAGGCGAACCATTTTACCGATTTTGCCGCTCTCAGTAACGCATTCCAAATTCACATCGCTTTCCCCCGTGGCAATCGCGTCCTGATTGTCTTTGTCCCGGCGCGACGACCGCGATTCGCCGGCGGTGAAGCATGCCATCATGCGACACCGCCGGCAGGCAACCCTTT
>CAZIWA010000189.1:0-7039 GCA_964542875.1 uncultured Phycisphaeraceae bacterium | reverse complement strand
CGCAAACTGCTCCGCACTCAACAACCACATCAAACTCAACGGCGTCAACATCAGCTTCCTCGACGGCCACCAGACCTGGGCCGTCCAGTCCGCCTACCCCAACCGCCTGAAATTCTACGGCTCCGACGGCTACTACCGCTGGGACTAACACTCATTCTTGCCTCCTCTCCGGAGTGCTCAAGGCACGGCCCTATGACAGCCAGGGTCGCAACGCTTCTGAGCGCGCAGGCCCTGGTAAACATGTAAAAACGATGCTCTTGCACGCGCCGGCGTGCATGCCAATCAACCTGTAACGACTCAACTCCCTCTCTCCACTCTTTTTGGCCTTTTCATCCTTAACTCAACCGTATTGGGGTGAGGGCCACCCTCAAATACCCTCAATGCATCGACTTCAAAACAACCCTAATCACCCGCTACACCCTCAACTCTTTCTGCCTTTTACCTTGCCGCCTCTTCCCACAAAAAAACAGGACCGGAAAAACCGGTCCTGCCTTATTTAAATCCATTCACCCAACTTAATGGACGTTGTTTTCAGCCAGCCACCGCTCGGCGTCGATCGCCGACCGGCAACCCATCCCCGCCGCCGTGATCGCCTGGCGGTACACCTGGTCCGCCACGTCGCCCGCCGCGAAAACGCCCGGGATGTTCGTGTACGTCCTGAATCCGTCTTTGAGCTTGATATACCCCTTCTCATCCAGCTCCACGCCAGTCCCCTTGAGGAACCCGGTCGTCGGGGTGTGTCCGATCGCGATAAACAGCCCCTTCACATCCAGGCTGCTTTCCTTGCCGGTCTTGAGGTTCTTGAGCTTCACCGAGCTGAGCTTGTCGGTGCCGATCACGTCCACCACTTCGCTGTCCCAGATCACTTCCGCCTTGGGGGATTCCAGGATGCGCTTCTGCATCGCCTTGGACGCCCGGAATTCATGCCGCCGGTGAATCACATACACCTTGGAGGCGAACTTCGTCAGATAGCTGGCTTCTTCCATCGCCGTATCACCGCCGCCCACCACCGCCAGAGGCTGGTTTCTGAATGCTGGCAGCGCGCCGTCGCACACCGCGCATGCGGAAACGCCGCCGCCCGAGCGCGCCAGCTTCATTTCGTTGTCCAGCCCCAGCCAGTTGGCGCTCGCGCCCGTCGAGATGATCACCGCATGCGCCTTCACGGTCTTGCCTTCGCCCGTCTTGAGCACGAACGGCCGCTGCGAAAAATCGCACGATTCAATCTCATCGGAAATCACCCGCGTGCCAAACCGCTCGGCCTGCTGTTTGAACGCTTCCATCATTTCCGGCCCCGTCACGCCCTTGGGAAAGCCGGGGTAATTCTCCACTTCCGTGGTCAGCATCAGTTGCCCGCCCGGCAGCATCAGGCTCGGCGCCGTCTTGGGAATGCCTTCGTAAACCACGGGGTCCAGGTTCGCCCGCGCCGCATAGATCGCCGCGGTCCACCCCGCAGGGCCAGACCCGATGATCACAACCTTCTCAACGTCCTTGGGGGCATGTTCGTGGCTCATAGATCCTGCTTGCTTGTTTAGATGTTTTTTCTTCGCCCTGGCCGTTGCCGGGCCCTAGATTTTAGCTACAAACCAAAAACTTTCTTAAACCAATGCCTCTCATAGGCAAACCCCGGGTGGATGACAGATTCTGCACCGGGAGCGCCGGCGTCCCGCCGGCTCCCAGGCAACTGCCTCCACCGACATAAGTGAACTTTTCAGTCTCCAATCCCCCTAAAATCCGCTCTCCCCCCCCGCCCCCCACCCACCTCAAAACGTCTTCAAAAATCCATCCATCAGTTCATGCCCATGCGAAAAATGCCACTTCGCAAGCTGGGCATTCGCTTCCGTCATCGGCGCACCGGTGCCGTAAATGCCTTCACCGGCCACCAGGAACGGCACCGGCGTCGCGTCGTGCTTGCGCGTGGCCACCCGCGTGTAGTGGTCGGGCATCACCAGCATGCGCCAGGGTTGCCCGCGCTTGGCCAGCGCCTGATGGATCGGCCCCACGATGTGGGTGTCGATGGCTTCCAGCGCCAGCACTTTCGTCTTCGCATCCGCCCCGTGTGAAGCCTCGTCCGGCGCTTCCACGTGAACGCACACCACATCGTATTTCTCGATCGCGTCGATCCCCCACTTCCCCGCCGCCGCGTAGTCGTTGTCGTGGTAGCTCGTCTGCCCGGGCACATCCAGTCGATCCCAGCCGATGAACCCGGCGATCCCCGCCAAAAGATCCACCGCGGTGATCATCGCCCCCTTCATGCCATACCGTGATTCAAACGTCGGCACGCTGGGCTTCTTGCCTTGGCCCCACGGCCACACGTGCGTCGTGGGCATCTTGCCCGCCGCCACCCGCGCCTTGTTCACCCGATGCTCTTTCAAGAACTTCTCGCTCTTGACGATAAAGTCCACCAGCACCTCGGCCCCCGGCCCCTTGGGCACCACAGACATCATCGGCTCGCCCGGCACATCGTGAGGCGGAGTCGTCTTCAAATCCTTCCAATCCCGGCCCTTCCTCCCCCCGCGATTGCTCACGTCCACCATGATGTTCCGGTAGCTCACACCCGGGTGCAGCTCCATCCCCGGTATCGCCAGCTCCTTCTTCAAATCCGCCAGGATCTCCCGGCTCTCCTCCGAGCTGATATGCCCGCCTGAGTGGTCGCGCATCTTCCCGTCCAGCACCGTGATGAAGTTCACACGGAAAATCCAATCCGCCTCATCAAGCGCAATCCCCAGCGCCGCCGCCTCAAGCGGAGCCCGGCCCTTGTGATACTTCGCCGGGTCATACCCCAGCAGGCTCATCGAACACACATCAGACCCGCAGGGAAACCCCACCGGCGTCGTATCTGCGGTCCCCAGCCGGCCTTCCTTCGCCAGCTTCGCCAGCGCAGGAGTCTTCGCCGCTTCAAACGCCGTCTTGTTCCCCAATTCCGCAATCGGAAAGTCCGCCGCGCCATCGGGAATCACAATCACATACTTCGTCTTGGGTGTATTTTTGCTCATAAGCCTCTCATTCTAACTCCCTCGCGCCCGCCGCCCCAGACGCCACCCCCTCACCATCACTCATCCGGGTGCATGACACATTCTGCGTCTGAACCGGAAGCGCCGGCGTCCCGCCGGCTCCCGATCAACCCCCTTCACCGACATAAGTGAACTCTTCAGTCGCCAATCCCCCTGAATCTGCTCTCTCTGCTGAATCCGTCATGCACCCCACTCATCCCGCGCACGCGTCGCTGCACTTGGACTTTCATTCTCAAAACAAAACGCCTTGTCATCAATTTCGCGCACAACCTTCACCACAGAGCCTTTCTCCCCATAAAATTGACTTGAGACTCACTCTCAATATGATCTCCCCCGTGACTCCACCACCCAGCCCAGCCAAACCCAAGCCAAAACGCCCTTACCTCACCCTCCACTTCTGGGCCTTTTACACCCATCTCATTCTCGGCCTCACCCTCGGCATTTACTTCACCGTCATCGCCTTCTCCGGCAGCATGATCATCTTCAGCGACTGGCTCGACGCATGGCGCAACCCCTCTCTGTTCTATGTCACCCCCACCGGCCAGCCGCACCCTTTCTCCAAAGTCCTCGCCGCACTTAAGGAGGCCCACCCCAAGGCCCGCCTCCTTTCCGCCTCGCCCCCCGGCGCCTCCAACCGCGCCTGGATCTTCCTCGCCGATCTCCCCATCTCAGACCCCCACGCCGCCAGCATCACCTACGAAGAATCCGACATCTTCATTGACCCTTACTCCCTCAAAGCGCTGGGCCACCGCAACAACCACGACGCTCAATCCTTCCTTCACTTTTTCGAAAAACTCCACTTCGACCTCCTTCTCGACCGCAACCCCGGCCGCACCATCAACGGCTATCTCGCCATCCCCACCCTCCTGGTCCTCGCCTCGGGCCTCATCCTCTGGTGGCCCAAAAAACTCAAATCCCTCTATCAGCGGCTCACCATCAAATTCACCGCCGGCTTTAACCGCTTCAATTGGGACACCCACTCCGCCCTGGGCATCTGGGCGCTCCCCATCCTCCTCATCGCCGTCCTCACCGGGATCTACTTCCCCTTCAACGGCAAAATCCGCCCCTACATCAAGCACTACATCGGCGAGCGAGGCGACTCCATCAAACTCCCCCTCCCCCCTCACGATCCCTCCCTCCCGCCCCCCACCCTCGACCAGATCCTCGCCAACGTCGCCGCCACCCTCCCCAACGCCTACATCACCAACATCTCCGGCTTCAATTCTTCCTCCCCGAACATCTCCGTCCGCCAGCCCATCGCCGGCATCCACTACGCCTGCAAACTCAACATCGACTCCGACACCGGCCACATCGACTCCATCAACAGCCCCAACTCCGCCGCCGACTGGATCATCCAATCCATCCTCCCCCTCCACTCCGGCTACGTCCTCTTCCCCTTCATGCGCGTGGTCTACTTCCTTGTCGGCCTCACCCCGCTCATCCTCCTCCTCACCGGCGGATGGATCTTCATCCACCGCCAGATCAACAAACGCAAAAAAGCCAAACACCGCCCGACCAACGCGACATCCATCCCGACCCCCTCGCCCTTTAGGAAAGAGTTGGGGTGAGGGTCAATACAGTTCAGCTAAGCCCTTGCATCCTCATCCCAAGTGCTGAAGGCACGACCCTATTACAGCCAGGGTCGCAGCGCTTACCGGCGCGTAGGCCCTGGTACAAACGCCCTTCGATTGATTCTTCTTCTTTCTTCATCCGGAGTGCTGAAGGCACGGCCCTATCACAGCCCAGGGTAAGCATGTACTCATGCGCAACCCTGGGTATGTCTCCAGGCAATACAGCACAAGCCCGACCTCCCCGCTCAATCAACAAAAACCAAATTGCCATCGTCCACGTCAATCAACCGCTAAAATCAACTCTTCGTACTTTCCCGTCTACTGTTCTACTCACTCTTTCTCTACTCTCTCGTGCCCTCTGCGATACGCACCACCCCGGAACCGCCCCATGCTCAAAGCCCTCCTCGAAGGCTACGCCACCACCGAACTCCTCGACCTCCCCGACGCAGACTTCGCCAAGCTCAACTTCCACAACCAGCCCCTCACCTTCAAAGTAGGCGGCTACACCATCATCGCCCAGTTCACCCTCGCCCAGGACGTCCTCATCCTCGAAGTCAAACACCTCGATCCCAGCATCGAAGGCGCGCTCCCCCTCATCGGCGCACTCGCCAGCCGCTACGCCAAACGCGAAAACCTTACCCACATCGATTGGCGGGCCCCGCTCCTGAACTGCGTCAACCTGAACCCCAAGCTCCGCCAGATCCTCACCCGCCGCGGCTTCATCCTCCGCTCCATCCCCCCCATGGGCGACACCCTCTGCCGCCGCGTCCCCCGCGACCAGCCCTGGCCCCCTAACACCGACAAATCAAAAAAATAAACAGCACCCGGCACACGCACGCAATCCGTTAAACATCACTTTCATGGATTGCGAATTTTTCGGCCCCACCGGGGCCAAAGCCCGTAGCCGGGAGTCTTCGAGTCTTCGAGTCTTCGAGCACAGCCCCCGGTAGCTAGGCATTTTGATTTCTTGTTTTTCAGCACCCTCGATGGATACTGAAAAATCTTCTGGCCAATCCCCATCAGCAGCGAAACATAAACCCTTCACAACCCCTCCAGCAACCCCTGCATCTCGCCGTACGCGTGCATATCCCCCTTGGCCTTCGCCGCCGCCATCCCCGCCTCCAGCACCGCACGTGCCTGGTCTTCTTCCCCCAGCGCGCTCAGCGCCTTGCCCTTCTGGAAGTACGCATAAAAATAATTCGCATCCAGCGCCAGCGTCTTATCCAGCCATTTGATGGCTTCGCCATAAGCGCCAGCCTTGGTGTGCTCCAGCGCAATGCCGTACGTCAAAAACGGATCCTTGGGATCCACCCCATGCAACTTCGTCAACTGCTCAAGCCGCGCGCTCGCCATGTCTGCACACCTTGTCCCTTATCCCTTGTACCTTTTGCCTTGCACCTTTCTCCCGCTCACTTCTTAATCAGCGGCAGCCGGTCTTCCACCATCTCACACAGCGTGTGCAGCAAAAACTTGTGAGCTTCCTGAATCCGCGCCGTGCAGTCGCTGGGCACGATGAATTCCGTAGACGCGATGCCTTTGCACGCCCCGCCGCCCTTGCCCAGAAACGCGATCGACGCGATATTCCGGTCACGCGACATCTTCAAGGCGTTCAAGATGCTCGGGCTGTTGCCGGAGGTCGAAAGCACGATCAGCACATCGTCCTGCTTGGCCAGCGCGCGCACCTGCCGGGCGAACACGTGTTCATATCCGTAGTCATTGGCGATGGAAGTCAGCGCCGCCGTCGGTGCCGACAGGTCCAGCACCGGGTAAGGCCGCCGATCGTTCACAAACCGGCCCAGAAACTCACCCGCGAAGTCCGAAGCGTCAGACGCGCTGCCGCCGTTCCCGCAGATCATCACTTTATTGTCGATGTGCAGGGTCCGGGCCACGATCGCCGCCGCGTGGGTCATCTTGTCTTCAAATGCTTCCAGCGCCTGCAGCGTCGCCACGGCTTGCGCAATGTTGTCTTTAAGGTTCGGTGCTTTCACTTCGGTCGTGGTGCTCATGGCCCAGTCTCCATCAAAAAAGGGATGAACCGGTCAATTCAAGTCAACTACTTTATCCACCCCGCCCCCCCCTGTCATTTCGCAATGCTGCGGGAAGTCCTAACAAGTGCACGACGGATTCTGCCTCTGGACCGGGAGCGCCGGCGTCCCGCCGGCTCCCGATCCACCACCTTCACCGACATAAGTGAACTCTTCAGTCACTAATCGCGACCTTTGAATAACCCCCCTCTGCTCTTTCCGGCCCCCTCGCCCTTTTGGGAAAGGGCTGGGGTGAGAGTCAATACGGTTCAATGAAGCCTTTGCCTCCTCATCCGTAGTGTTCAAGGCACGGCCCTATGACAGCCAGGGTCGCAGCGCTTCTGAGCGCGGAGGCCCTGGTAAACATATGAAAAGGATGCTCCTACACACGCCCGCGTTCATGCCAATCAACCTGTAACGACTCAACTCCCTC
>CAZIWA010000188.1:0-7185 GCA_964542875.1 uncultured Phycisphaeraceae bacterium | reverse complement strand
GTGATATCCGCTTCCAGATCACCGCTCAGCTTCGAAACCTTCGTCGTCTTGTTCTCCGCCCGGCCGGTCATCGTCAGCGTCCCCAGCGAGGCCGCGGACAAATAATCCCCCACTTCGTTCGTATCTTGCCAATCCAGTGCTTTCAGCGACGAAATCCCCGCCGATGAATCGATGGAAACATCCACCATCTTTCCAAACGTCAGCGCCACCTTGTCGCTCGCCGCGCCGCCAACATGAATCATCCGCTGCCCATCGCCCGCCACATCATTGAGCGTGACCGCCTTCACCAGGCCATCTGCTTGCAAGGAATGCGTCAGGTTCACTTTCGCACCCGTAAGCGACGCCAGCCCGCCCGCCACTTCAATGCTTCCCACGCTGGTCTGGTCCGTCTCCGATCCCTTCCCCTTCGTCACCGCGATCACCAGAGACGACTTGACCGTCGACCCTTCTACAAACACCTTCGCGGCATCTGCATTGCCCTGGGTCTCAAAAAATGCCTTCACCGTCCCGCCGCCGGTGAGCGTTGCCTTCACGGTGTTGCCATGCGCATCCGTGTACTGAACAAAATTGTTCTTCCCCGTCGGCGCGACCATTCGATAGAAATCAAACGATGCAGACACCGTCGCGCTTACGCCTCCTTCGGCATCCGTCGCCACCGCCAGAATGTTCACCTTCTCAAACGGCAGCCCCGTGGTGGGCATATCAAACACCCATCGGCCCTCCACAAGCGCCCCCAGCCCGATCAGTTCTCCCGCTTGCGCAATTCCGTCATCGTCTGTGTCACGGTAGAAAGCCACCTTGCTCACCTTGGAATCGACATCCATCACGCCCGACGCCGTCAGTCGCACCACTTCGCCCGCGGCATGCCAGCTTCCCCCCGTCTCCAGCTTTCCGATCATCGGAAGATCATTCACCGGCGTCACCGTGATCGTGTACGTCTGCTCCAGGCTCTTGCTCTCTGCGGTGTACGACCCCGAATCCTGCACGATCACTTTGATCACCGCCGTACCGAAAGCCCCCGGTACGGGCGTATACGTCAGCGTCCCGTCCAGCGTAACTTTCGGCGCAACTGAAAAAAGCCCAGGATTGGAATTGCCCGTCACCGTGTACCCCCGGTTCACTTCCGCGGATTCATTCGCCGGCCCAGGCACAAACACCGCCCACCCCGGCACGCTCTGCGCACCCGCATCCTCCAGCACCGCAGGCGGGTCCACCGCAACAAACGACGGCGAATCATTCACCGGCCGCACCCAGAATGAAAAATACCGCACCACCTTGTCCACCCCGCCAAACTCCGTCCCGCCTGAATCCTTGCACTCCACCCCGATCATCACCGTCCCATTCGCATCCGGTGCGGTCGTAAACCGCAGCTTGCCGTCCACCCCGATGTTCGGCAGCACGCTGAACATTTCCGGTTTATCCACGCTCACCACGCGAAACGTAGCCACCTGGTCTGATTCATTCACCGGCCCGGGGACAAACCTTCCTAGGTCGCTGTACGTCCGCTCTCCACCATCCTCGTACAACTCACCCAGATTCGCCGGATAAAACTCCGGCGCATCGTTCACCGGGTTCACCGTGATGGTGAACGTCACAATCTCCGAAGTATCGTTCCCCCCGTTGGCGGTCCACCCCGAGTCCACCGCCACCATCTGCACCGTGCTTACCCCAAATGCGTTATACGCAACACTGAAAATCAGCTCATCGCTCGCTCCGTACCGCCCCCCGTCAGGCTGGTAGTCGAACAGCGCCGGGTTCGACACGCTGATCACCCTCAGCACCGCGGTCTGCCCGCTCTCGTTGCCCGGGCCCAAGATCACCGATGCCCATTTCTTCAACGTCACCTGTCCGGCGCCCTCATTCACCACTACATTCGGCACACTGAGTGTCGGTGTATCGTTCACCGCATTCACCGTGATCGTAAACGTCTCATACCTGCCGGTGTCAAACCCGCCCTGCGCTGTGCCCCCCGAATCCTGCACCCGGATCTTGAACGTCGATGTGCCAAACGCATCCGGCGCAGGCGTGTACCTCAGCGTGCCATCGGCATCCACCGTTGGCAGTTCGGAAAACAGCGCAGGCTTGGAAACATTCGATACCGTGTACGTCGCCGTCTGGTAAGCCTCCTCCGGCCCACCCGGGTTGAACGCTGCCCACCCCGGCACCACCTGCGGCCCGGAGTCCTCATTGGCCGCAGCCGGGTTGCTTGCGGTAAACGAAGGCGTCGTGTTCACCGGCCGGATGGTGATCGTAAACGTCTGCGGCGCGCTCGTATCGATTCCCCCGTTGGCCGTCCCGCCCGAGTCCTTCACCGTCACCGTGAATGTGCTCACGCCCGCTTCCCAGCCGCGCGGCGTATAGGTCAACTGGCCATTGGCATCGATCTCCGGCAACACGCTAAACAACTCCGGTCGCGACACATTGGAAACCACATACGTCGGTTTCTGGTTCGCTTCCTCAGGCGCACCCGGATCAAACGTCGCCCACCCGGCGATTGTCTGCTTCCACGGCGTGACGATCACCGCTGGCGCATTGCCTGCGGTAAACGAAGGCTGTTGGTTGGAGTCCACTGAAAACACCTGCCCGCGAAATCGGCGGTCCGTGTTTTCGAAAGAACGCGTCCCCGTGTTCCACACCACCGCGAAACCGGAATCATCCGTGGCATGCGCACTCATCGACCAGAAGTAGCCCGGCTCTTCTCCGACGACAAACGTCTCCCCCACCTTCGCGCCAAGCGCGTCATAGCGCTGCCCGCGCGCCTCCCCGTTATTGGTCCATTGGTCCACACTCCAGAAAAGCACATAGCCCCCGTCGGCCAGCGCACAAAGGGTTTGCACCTCTTCGATTTTCGAGCTCGCTTCATGCACCGCGAATCCCGGCCCCAGCGGCGCGCCGTCAGGCCCATACTGCCGGGCGTAGACATCCCCTTCCTTGTTGAACCACTCATGCCACATCACCACAAAGCCGCCGTCTGCAAGCGTCGTCACTTGCGCCTGGGCTTCCTGCCGCTGGGCGTCGTCCGCATCCACCTGGATCACGTCCCCAAGCGCATTTCCCGCCGCATCGAATTGCCGGGCAACCACACCGTCAGCCAGCCAGGTGGCGACAAAACCATCCCCCGACCCGGATATTGAAACATAACCGTCCGACATCGTTTCAACGATCACCACCCGATCGCCTGCCAACTGCCCTTGCGCGTCATACACCTGCCCTTGATATGTATTTCCCTGCCGCCACCCCACCACAAACCCGCCGTTGGCAAGCCCAGTCACCTCCGGGCGATACACCGAGCCTGACCAATACAGACTGAAATTCCCCAGTATTCGCGGCTGCCCCTGGGCGTCAAAGCGATCGCCCGCAATGAAAAACCTTGTCTCCTCATCCTTCCAATTCCATACAACCACAAACCCGCCATCGCTCAGCGCCGCCACGCTCGGAAGTTCGTTATCCTGCCGGTAACTCTCGTTCAACTTCGTCGCATCCCCAAGCATCTCCCCCTGCGTGTTGAACATCCGCATATAGACGTTCTCGCCGTTGGCATTGGGCTCACTCCACACCGCCACCAAATTGCCATTCGACAACACCGTCACCGAAGGTTCCGCAACCACCAGCCCGTTCCCCAAAAGAGCCGAAAGCTCAAACGCCCCCGTCGCCGGCAGCGGCGTCGTAAACGCAGAAAGCATCTGCCGCGATTCCATCCGCTCAAACAGCGTCACACCCAAACGCTTCGACTCAGCGCCGCGAAAGCCTTTTTGCATTCCCATGATGATCGATGTCCGGAATAGTTGAGCCCAGGCGCACCCGGCAAGACCCCCAACGGCCATCACCGGCACACGCCCAAAATGAGCCCGAAAGTATAACCCCTGAACGTCGATCCTGAATCCACTCCAGAACGCCTCAAATATGCATCGATAACATCACGCTTCTGCACCTAAAACTCCAAACTCTTGACACAGGTTGCAGGACACGGGACACACGACACCGGACCCGGGACGCCGGACTTTCCTCTCACACATTCCCCTTGGGCCCGCCGGCCCCGCGTGGTAACGTGAATCATCCATTTCCTTCCAGGGTCCATCTCATGCCCCGCATTGCCAAAAACACCGCTTTCACCCTCGTCGAACTCCTCGTCGTCATCGCCATCGTCGCAGTCCTCGTGGCGTTGGCCCTTCCCGGCCTTCAGACGGCCCGCACCGTCGCCCAGCGCGCCGCATGCGCCGCCCAGACCCGCCAGCTCATGATCGTCAACACCGCCTACGCTGCGGACTTTAAATCCAAAATGGCCCCCGGCTATTTCAATATCACCAGCACCACCGGTGTCACCGCCCAGGTCGGCAATTTCGCCATGATCTACTCGCCCACTATCCCCGCTTTCCCCGCCGCCGAGCGCATCGCCAAAATCTGGCACGGCCTGGGCATGGCCTACGATCAGGGCTATCAGGCCGATCGCTTCCTCTTCAACTGCCCCGGCATGACCTCCCACGCCCTCTCCACCACCCGCGACATCTATGGCCGCCGCCGCTGGGCCACCATCAACTACAACAACGACTGGATCGCCCCCAGCTACACCTACCGCGTCTCCTGGGGTGATGACTTCTTCAAAACCATTGACCTCAACACCGCCAAACCCACCCAGGCCATCATCACCGACACATGGCGGCCCATTCAAAACCCCGCCGAGGAATGGCAATTCGCCCACCCCGCCGGCTTCAACGCCGCCTACATCGACGGCAGCGCCGCCTTTAAGCAAAACGCCGCCTTCATCGTCACGGTTCCCGGCTGGGACCTCTGGCGCACCCTCCGCGACCAAGCCAGTTGGCCCGCCGCAAACATCGAACGCAACCTCTACGCATCCCACTTCGACCGCTGAGCCGCCCCCCGTTACTCTCCAAACTGCACGATCTTGAGCACATCTCCCATCGTCGGCGTCAGCCACTTTCCACTCCAGGCCATCGAATCATTCTCTTTGCTGCTCATTCTGAAAGTAGATCGGATTACGCCTTCGTCGCAATCCGACATTCCGTTTCACGGCTGAACAGGGCACGCGACTACCTCTTAAGCCTCCCCAGCGGCCCCGTCGGCGGCATCTGCCCCGCATGCAGCGCCTTCCTCACCTTCGAAGGCGGCATCCCATACACCGCCGAAAACGCCCGCGAAAAATGATACGGACTCGAAAATCCCGCCGCCTCTGAAATCTGCTTCATCCGCTGCCCCGTCTCATGCAGACGCATCATCGCAAACTCCAGCCTCAGCAGCCGGTGATAAGCCATCGGGCTCAGCGCCAGATTCTCCTGAAACAGCCTGCACAAATGCTTGGGCGTCACCCCGCTCGCCTTGGCCATCTCCCCCAGGCTCACCCGCCGCGCCACTTCCACGCGCAGCATCCCCCTCAGATAATCGATCCCCTTCATCACCGGCTCAGGCAGGCCCTCTTCATGCACCCCCGCCATCGGGTCCCACAGGTACATGTCCAGCGCCGTCTGCAGAATCCCCTCCAGCCTCGCATCAGGCGACTCCTTCTTGTACCCCGACGCCCGCCATCGCTCCAGCAAATGTTCCAGCACCGCAAATATCGGGTGTCCCGGCCCCAGCGTCCGCCGGTCAGGCCATTGCTCCGGCTTCCCCCATCCCCCAGGCGATGTCTTCACCCCAAAGTGAAAGTACCCATGTCGCGAATGCTCATCCGCGGCCCAATCGTAAACCTCCACAAACCCCGGCCGCGCCAATAGTACGTCCCCCGGCACCAGGTCATACGTCGTCTGGTCGTGCGTATACCGCGCGCCCCCGGCAATGATCCACACCAGTTCAAAATCCTTCAAAGTCCGCAAATTAAACCGCTCACCCGGAAAGTACGTCGCAATCCCCCCAAACAAATGCGTCAGCCGCAAGCGCTCAAACGCCGCCCCACCCCCCTCCCCCTCAATAAAAGCCTCAGGCTGAGGGCGTTCTTCCCCTCTCCTCACCGCCATCTTCTTCTCCATCGCCCACCACCTTTCCTGGTTCCACGCAAAAGCGGCCACAAGCCGCATCTCTTTCTTCCCCTGGACCCCAGACCCTAGACCCCTCTTCAGCCCCCATGCGAATTCTATATATCTTTTTGCGAATATCACCCATCGCCCTCGCACACCCTCCCCGTTAACCTCTTTACACACTCAGGAAACACTCAGATGACCACCGCCCAGCGCCCCAAACCCGTCACCAACCTCGACACCCTCTCCAGCCCCTGGATCGACCTCCCCAAACCCGCCACACAGGAACAAGTCCAGTTCTTCGTCGATAACGGCTACCTCGTCGTCCCAAACCTCATCAAACCCGAAGAACTCGAAGAACTCAAGGCCGACACCTGCAAAATCGCCCGAGGCGGATACCCCTGCCCCACCCTCCAGCCCGTCGACCCCAGCCTCACCGACGCACAGATCCAGGAGCGAATCCTGTGCATTCACCAGCCCCACTACATCAGCCCGGTGATGCTCAAATACGTCAAACACCCCCTCATCTGCGGAATCCTCTCCCAGATCACCGGCGCGCACCTCCCCTTCTGGGACGGCAGCGTCAAATGCATGCAATCCATGCTCTTCGTCAAACCCCCCGGCTTCCAGGGCCAGGCTTGGCACCAGGATGAAATCTACATCCCCACCCGCGATCGCTCCCTCATCGGCGCCTGGATCGCCATCGACGACGCCACCATCGAAAACGGCTGCCTCTACGTCATTCCCGGCTCCCACAAACGCGGCTACCTCTACCCCCAGCGCCCACACAACTGGGATGAAGAATGGGACTTCGCGCCCGAAAGCTACGGCTACGATGAATCCGCCAAAATCCCCGTCGAAGTCAAGGCCGGCACCCTCGTCTTCTTCAACGGCTACCTCCTCCATTGCTCCTATAAAAACAAGTCCAAAAACGTCTACCGCCGCGTCCTCGTCAACCATTACATGAACGCCTGGTCTCACCTCCCCTGGAACTGCAAGGAAGGCGAAGCCCCCTCCCGCGCCGACCGGCGCAACATCATCCCCATCGCCGGCACCGATCCCTACGCATGGAAAGGCTACGAACCCTTCGGCGACAACGTCTTCCTCCGCCAATGCAAAGCCGCCAGGGACCTCAACCCCGAGCAAAAACCCGAAAACGCCGCACCCCTCCACCCCAAATCGGAGCCCGCGCCCGGCAAGCCCTCAGCTTGACCCC
>CAZIWA010000187.1:0-7211 GCA_964542875.1 uncultured Phycisphaeraceae bacterium | reverse complement strand
CACTCTTCGAGAAAATACCGCTTTTTGAGCTGTTTTCTGAGAAAAATGGACAAAATGGACAGGAGAACTCATGTAACTCCCAAACCCTATTCGACTTATAGCCGGACAGCAGTGTTTGTAACTTATTAAGTGGGTTGGGGAATCAGTTGCCCCAGAGGTGGCGCAGGACGATGAGGGTGTAGACGGTGGTGAGGTAGGTCCAGAGGCCGACGAAGACCCAGTGGACGATGGTCTCAAAGGTTTTGCCTTTGCGGTGTTCGGGTGAATAGACAAACAACTGGGTGATGAGCCGGCAGCCCCAGAAGACCGCGAGGCAGAGGGCGACGGTGAGGCGCAGTTCCGTGCGCTCCAGGAGGAGCTGGGGGCGGATGACGCTTGGGAGCCCGATGAGCATCAGCAGCAGGGCGATGAAGAAGGCGTGGACCCAGAAGATCTGACGGGTGAGGTGAGAGACGTTTTTAAGGTCGTCTTTCCACTTGAGGTGGATGGCGATGGGGACGTGCATCACAGCGAGGATGACCTGAAGAAGGCCTGCGAACTGGATGAGGAATTTCATGGGGGGATTTTCGCTGGTGAGTGAAGGTCAGGATACCCGGGGCGAGGTGGTTTGGGGGAAGGGAATCAATCAAGCATCGTGGTCGCCATGGGTTGCGTTTGAGGACTCGCTGTACCCACGGTGACAGGATGTGCGCATAAAGTCGCAAGCGAGGTTCCATTGAGGGTCGTTGGCGGGATTGATTTTCAGTTGTAAAACGAGATGTCGGATTACGGCGAAGACGTGTAATTCGACCTACCTCAGCGTCGATGGGTAAACCTTGGGGCTTCGCTGTTGCGCTATGGATGGTTTTGGAGGGCTTGGGTGTAGACATCCAGGCAGCGGCGGGCACCGGCGTCCCAGGAGAGACGCAGGAGTTCGGCGCGGGCGCCGATGCGGAGTTCCTCGCGCATATCGGCATGTTTGAGGACGCCGAGGATTTTGTCGGCGAGGTCGAGGGTGTCGCCGGGATCGCAGGTGACGAGGTGGTTCATCGCTTCGGCAACACCGGCGTGGCGGGAGACAACGGTGGGAACGCCGCGGCTGGCGGCTTCAAGCACGACGAGGCCAAAGGGTTCAGAGAGGCTGGGAACGACCAGGACGTCGGCTTGATCAAGCGCCTGCTCGACTTCCTCAGCGGTGAGGAATCCGGTGAAAGAGGTTTGGTCTGCCAGGCCGAGTTCATGGGCCAGGGCTTTGGATTGGGCGAGAAGGTCGCCATCGCCGGCGACGATGAAATAAGTGCGCGGGAGAAGCTGACGGACCTTGGCGCAGGCGCGGAGGAATTCCAGCGGGCCTTTTTGAGCGGTGATCCGGCCCAGGAAGAGAACCGTGGAGCCGAGCCGGTCATGATCGTCCCTATGAATCTGGCCGAGGTTGGCCCAGACCGCGGCGAGCTCAACGCCGTTGTAGACGACGAAGGCGCGGGTGGGATCGACGGCGTATTGGCTGATGAGGTCTTGGCGGGTGTGCTTGCTGACGGCAATGACCGCAGTGGCCAGGGCGACGCTGGAAGCTTCGATTTCCCGGATGGCGGGGTTTTCGCCCAAGGGAGAGCGGTCGCGTTCAAGCGAGTGGACATGGAGAACGACGGGGACGCCCCAGGCCTTACCCAGCGCGAGGGCGGCGGGGAAGGTGACCCAGTCGTTGGCATGGATGAGATCAAAAGGATCATCAATGAGCCGGTGGATGACTGCGTCAGCAAATGAACGCGCGCCGGCGACCGGGTCTGAAGGATAAGGGGCGCCGTGAACGGCGGCAGGGGATGGATTAGGCGTCAGCGGCGGGGTGGGCGCAGCAAGCAATTCGGGCTTGGATTCAGCCGGAATTGCGGGAGGGGTGAAGAGCCGGTCGACGAAGGAGTGGGCCTGGGTTTTGGCCTGGTGGCTTGGGGGCAAAGGGGTGGGAGGAGCGATGGGGAGAATCGGGTTGATGGGGTCAGGGAGTCTGGCTCCGGGATAGACGCTTTCCCAGGGGGCATCGATATGGAGCTGCCACACCTGGACGGCGGGGGCGGGCGAAGGAATGGGCGCGGGCGAGGGGGTGTCGTATTGTGGTGTGAAGCCGGTGTGGGCGAATGGGCTGGGGATGGGTTGCGCCGAGGCGGGCGCGGGGTGCGCTGGGGGGGGAGTGGCCTGTGACTGAGCGGGGTCAATGAAGAGGGTGTCGAGGCCGTCGTCGGTGAGGGGGGATGCGGTGGGGCGAGGCATGACAAAGCGTATCTGGACGCCTTGACGCGCGAGCGCGCGTGCGAGTCCGCGGCAGGCATTTCCGAGGCCGCCTGTGATGTGAGGGGGGTACTCCCAGCCGAGCATCAGCACACGCATCAAGACTCCTGGCCGTATCGTGGGTGGTAGGGTCGTGTTTAGTGTATCTGTGATGGCGGGGGAGGGTGCGGCGGACGAGAAAGACAAGCTGCCTGTGGGAAATCCGGCGGGTTGGCCTGGCCGATGCCGTTTTGAATCTAATTAATGGCTGTAGTCGGAGGGATGGCGCAGATGGCGTGCTTGAAAAGAGCTTTAAAAGTCGAGCCAGGTGGCGACGGTGGGCCAGTTTGGGGCGGTGTCGCCGACGTTGGGGTAGAGGAACTGGAAGTTGCGCACGCCGGTCATGCTGAAATGGCGGGAGCCTTTGGCGTGGCCGTCCATATAGGCGATGTTGGCTGCACCCAGATGGCGGAAAGAGTATTGGTAGGCGGTGTAACTTGCGGTGCCGGGGGCGTAGAGGGCGTCGATGGAGTTGTTGTACCAGAGGTTGCCCCAGCGGTTGCTGTCGCCGTGTACGTCCATAATGAGCCCGCCTTCGGCGGGATTAAAGACGTCGCCGTAGGTGGCGTTTTCACGGTTGCGTGGACCGTTGGACCAGCGTGGGCGGAGGTAGGTGGGGTAGCCGGTGACGGCGACGCCGCGGTTGTACCAGACGGTGGTGGCATCACGTGAGTAGTAGTAGCCGCCGGTGTTGCGGGCGCCTGTTGTCCAGTTGATGGCGAAGGAGGAGCGGGCATTTTCCCAGCGGAAGTACGGCATGTCGGTGGACTGGATGGTGCCGGTTTCATTGGGGCAGCGGAGTGCGAGCCAGCCGTTAATACGCTTGAGGGTGGGGGCGGTGATGTTGTGGTTAAGCCCTTCGTAGCTAACCATGTCGCCCAGGAAGCCTTCCACGCCCAGGGGGACGAACCATTCGCGGTTGTTGCCGTTGGATTCGGCGGCCATGGTGGGGAAGAAGTCGCGGTTGTTTGTGGCGTACCCGGCAAAGCCCTGAAGGATAGCGCGCTGATTGGTCTGGCATTGGGCGCTGCGCGCCACTTCCCGGGCGCCTGTGAGCGAGGGCGCTATCAGGCTGATGAGCAGGGCGATGATGGCGATGACGACCAGCAGTTCCACGAGGGTGAAGGCGCGGGGACATGCGGTGCGTGCGAAGCACTGGTGGGCCATGGGCGGGGTCCTCACTCAAAGGGGGATTGCGAGTGTAGGTAAACCGGTACATGGATGCAAGAGAAAAGTTCCTTTATAACAAAAAACAAACACATGCCGCGGGATCGCGCGATTTTCCAACCTCCATCGAGGGATTGATGATCAAGAAGTCTGAATTTGCCTGTTTACCGTGGGTTCTCGTTCGCCCCCCGGGGACTGGCTTCACCCACGGCTACGGTCTGGCCGCCCCTGGTCGGGGCTGAGAAAAGAAACAATCTTCATGGCGTTGGGTGGCGCATGCGTGAGATGGGTGGGGTGATTATCCGTGCTGGGCGCCGGCCACCGAGGCGCTGGCGAGGATGCCCTGGGCATCCTGGGATTTGAGGTCGGCGACCAGGGACTGGACGGATTTGCCCAGGGTGCGCACGGGGGACTCAGCGGTGGCCTGGGCCATGCGCTGGCCGTCGTGGGAAATGACCCTGGCTTGAAGGAGGTAGCGGTCGGCAGAGAGGCGCGTGACCAATGCGGCGATGGGGGAGTGGCAATCGCCTTCGAGGAGCTCGACGATGTGTCGCTCGGCGTGGACAGCGGTGGAAGTGACGGGGTCGTTGAGCACAAGCGTGCGTGAAAGAGTGACGTGATCGTCTGAGCGGCACTGGATGGCCAGGGCGCCCTGGGCGGCGGCGGGGAGCATGATGTCGGTGGCAATGGGATGGGCGGCGAAATGGCCGAGGCCCAGGCGGTTCAACCCGGCGACGGCCAGGAGGGTGGCGTCGAATTGAGGAGGGGCGGTGTCGATGGGGGCGGGGCCGTGAGCGTTGGGGATGTGAGGGTTGACCTTTTCGCTGCCGAGCACTTTGCGCAGGCGGGTTTCGACATTGCCACGGATGAGGGTGATTTTCAGGTCCGGGCGCAGACGAAGGAGCTGGGCGGCGCGGCGGGGGCTGGCGGAGCCGACGACGGCACCCAGGGGGAGCTGGTCAAATGTGGGTGCGTCAACCTGAGAGACCAGGCAGTCGCGCGGGTCTTCGCGGCGGGGAATGGCGCTGATGGTGAGGCCTGGGGTGAGGTTGACGGGGATGTCCTTGAGGGAGTGAACGGCGATGTCGGCTTTTTTCTCAAGGAGGGCTTGTTCGACGGCTTTGGCGAAGAGGCCTTTGCCGCCTTGGTTGGTGAGGGGAATGTTGAGGAGTTGGTCGCCTTCAGACTCAATCCATTTATAGATGACGCTGAGCGTGGGGTTGAGCCTGGCGAGGGCTTGACCGACGGCCTGGGCCTGGATGCGTGCAAGGGCGCTTTTTCGAGAAGCGATGATCAAGGGGCGTTTGCTGCGTCTCAACGGGACGGTTCCTGGGTTGACGTTGGCTGGAGAATGGGCAACGGGTCAGTCTATACAGGATTCTTTTGCACACACAGCGGAGGCGGACTTTTTTTTACCATGGGAAGGTGATCTACTGGTTGAAGTCTCAATCATTTCACGAATTGAAAAGGAATTCCCATGGCACGACTGGTGATTCATGAGGCGACGGGTCCGATTGAGGTAAAGCCGCAGACTCAAAGCGTGTGGATTTGCGCTTGCGGGCTGACGCAGAGCGCACCGTTTTGCGATGGGTCGCACAAACTGGCCCGTCAGAACGACAAGGCTGATGAGGTGTGCGTGTACGCCAAGGACAAGAAGACGGTGGTGGAGTTGAAGAAAGACTTTAAGTGAGAGAGTTGAAGGGGAACTTGAAAGTGCAATGGGAATCCGGGGCGGGTTCAAAAACCAGTCCCGGGGCCCAGGCTTCATCCGGATGAAGAGTTTTGGCCAATTTCTCCCCAGAATGCCCACAATATCAAGGCTGGGGGGTGGGGGGAGGCCGGTCCATCGGGTGGAGGCTATATTGTTAAAGCCCCATTCCGGGTGTTTGCCGGAGTGACAGGCACCATGCCTAGTGCATGGGTGATTGAAATGCGATTCGACGTAGAGCCGTCGGTAAACAGAGGAACGCTATGAAAGTCATTTGCGACCGTGGCGCGTTGTCGGAGACCCTGGCGATTGTGAGCGGTGTGATTGTGGCCAGGAGCCCAAAGCCTGTGCTGGGGTACTTGAAGGTATCCGCTGAGAACGGCGTGCTGACGCTGAGCGCGAGCGATATGGAAGTGTCGGTGAAGGTGAGCACGCCTCGCGTGGAAGTTCAGGAGCCGGGCGTGGCGCTGCTGCCGGCGGAGAAGCTGAATTCGATCGTGCGTGAATCGCTGGACACGACGCTGATGCTGGTGACGGATGACCAGAAGACGACGATCCGGGGCGTTGGGTCGCGTTTTGAGGTTTATGGGTTGCCGGTGTCGGACTTTCCGCCGATCCCGGAATTTGACGGGAAGTATGATTTTCAAATTGAAGCGGGCCTGCTGAAGAAGGTGATCACGCAGACGATTTTCGCAACGGCAAAGGAAAACAGCCGTTTTGCGATCAACGGCGTGATGATCGAACGGCAGGATACGAAGCTGACGGTGGTGGCCACCGACGGGCGCCGGCTGGCGGTGTCCAAGTGCGTGTGCCAGCCGTTCCAGGCCGGCGACGCGAACACGATTTCGATCATTGTGCCCTGCAAGGCGTTGAACCTGCTGCTGAAGACGATGGCAGGGTCCGACTCGCTGGTGAAGGTGCGGCTGTCGGATAACCAGATTGTGTTTGCGACCGACGACGTGGTGCTGACGTCGAACCTGGTGGAAGGCAACTTCCCGCCGTTTAAGGATGTGATCCCCACGGGTGGGGACAAGAAAGCGGTGATCGGGACGGGCGAACTGGCTTCTGGCGTGCGTCGCGCGGCACTGCTGACCAATGAAGAATCCAAAGGTGTGCGGATGGCGTTTGCGGGCGAGAAGCTGACGCTGCGCAGCCGTGCGCCCGAGACGGGCGAAGCGGAAGTGGAAGTAGCGCTTTCGAGCTATGTGGGCGAGCCGGTGGAGATCGGGTTCAACCCGCACTTCATCCTGGATGCGCTGAAAGTGGCCGACAGCGAACAGGTGGAATTGGAGCTCAAGAGCTCCAACAAGCCTGGCCTTTTGCGCACGGGGCCGGACTTTCTGTACGTGGTGATGCCGGTTAACCTTCAATGATCCAGGTTTTGCCCGGGGCGTGGTGACTGAGTTCTGGTTCCTGTTGCTTCAATGGAAAACAAAGGCATGCCTTCCAATACTTTCGGTTGGACCGACGTCGAAGAAATTGCAATCCAGCTTTTTGAGGCGTACCCCTCGCGCGATCCGTTGACTGTGCGGTTTACGGAGTTGAAGGAACTGGTGCAGCGGTTGGACGGCTTTCACGCGCCGGCGGGACAAGTGCCCAATGAGAAGATCCTGGAAGCGATCCAGGGCGCGTGGCACGAAGAATACAAAGATGCCGGCGGGGATGAGCTTTCCCTGGGCGATGATGACGACGAATAAGGATTTGAGCGTTCTTTGGTCTTTCGCCGGATGAAAGCGAAGACAAGAATGTGAAGTTCCGGGCGAATGACATGGGTGGGCGGCCTTCACCCCAGCCTTCTCCCAAGGGGAGAGGGGGTAAGAGGCGCAGAAAGACCTGCTGCCAGAGCGGCGGGATAACAAGAGAAAGCAATTTATGTCTTTTACCTCCGGCCGTGTGAGCTTTGTCCGGTTTGCTGTCGTTGGCGATGCTCCGGCGACGGTGGACGCCACGGCGCTGGCGACGCTGGCCCAGCACTCCTTTCGCGAAACCGAAGTGGGTGCGCCAAGCGAGATCGAAGCGGGATTCACGACCGGGG
>CAZIWA010000186.1:0-7234 GCA_964542875.1 uncultured Phycisphaeraceae bacterium | reverse complement strand
CCAATAGCCCAAAGTACGAAAACACGTAGCCATAGTTCAAGCGAATCCGCCAAGAACCCCCATGGAAACCAAGACTTTAGATTCCCTCCTAGCTCATGATCCAAAGTGCTGAAAGCACAGCCCTATTACAGCCCAAGGTAAGGGGAATAATCCATTTTGGGAACCTCTTCCACACGCTTGTTTCCAAGCCACCTAGCTTGTAAAAATACACATTTGGCATTGCAGCGTTAGTCCTAACCTTCTTTGTTCCATGCGCTTGGAAGCATCATAAAACAGCCCGATGAGAGTGTGTATTCACCTCATACTCCTTTGATTGATCGCATGATTCAGAATCATTGCACACACATACCTCTCTGCCAAAAAATTCGTAACGACAAAACTTCCTCAATTACAAAATTCATTTCTTTCTCATGATCTTGCTCAATATTCAACTCATCTGGGATTTCACGGGGGGAGCGTCCTTCTGTCGAATTCCCAATCGCACAAGGAGAACAAGATGTCTACACCCGTATGCAATGGATTGAGTTGCGCCGATAACTTTACAATCTTAATAACGTCAGGCTTATACAGCCCACAGCTAGAAGCGCTCGCGGGAACGCACCTCGTTGCTTTTGAAATGTGCGCCTCGCTAGGCCCTCGATATGTGAAAGAAGTCAAGAACTCTTTAAATCAAACCATCGGCTGGATTTATTTACGGCCTGCTAATATGGGCTCATGGGAGGTGGTTGCAGCAGTTGATGATGACATCGCTGCCTGGTGGACGAATACTACTGACCCAGCGGTTGCCGCTTGCCCAGCATTGGGTAATTACCCGAATAAAAACGTCTACACCGGTACAAGCTTAGCATCAGTTTCCTAATCTCTTTCCTTCAACGCCTTATCTCCCCCCAAAAACCGGCCCCTCAACGGGCCGGTTTTTCTTTCCCCGTCACTAACCAAACTCTCACCCGACTCAAACATCCCCCTCAATCCGCCTCCGTACCATGCCGCCCATCTAAAACCTCAAGGAACATGAACCATGAAGTCTCACCGCCTCCAGGCCTTCACTCTCATCGAACTTCTCGTCGTCGTCAGCATCATCGCCCTGCTCATCGGAATTCTCCTCCCCGCGCTTGGCAAAGCCCGTGAAACCGGCCGCCAAACCTCTTGCCTCAGCAACACCCGTCAATGGGGCATCGGCCACAACACCTACCTCGCCGAATACAAAGGTGTCTTCTCCTGGGACGGGCTCGACCTCGTCAACGGCAGCGAAACCACCGCAGGCTCCGGCCACAACACCACTTACAACGCCAACCAGATGCAGCAGACCTTCAACAGCCCCATGTCCTGGGTCAACGCAGTCGTCCCCTACATCACCAACGGCGGCACTTACCGCTCCGTCTACTTCGGCAACGGCAACAAAGCCCCGCTCCCCGGCACCAACAATCCCTTCGTCTGCGCCAGCGCCCAGGCACCTGAAGGCATCGCTGGCCAAGGCGGCTTCGGTCCCACCACCACCAACACCATCCTCGATAACGACGGTAACTCCACCTCCGTCCAGTTCCGATACTTCTTCAGCTACGGCATGAACTCCAAGCTCAACTCAGGCGGCTTCGCCACCGGCCAGGACCTCAGTGCCGTCATCAACAACGTCACCATCCCCGCCACCGCCGCCTCCACCGCCAAGACCGGCGAAAAACTCGTCCGCGCCGACAAACTCAAGTTCCCCTCCTACACCGTCCTCATGACCGAACTTCGCAACCACCCCGACGAACTCACCCCCGCCGAAAAAGCCTCCGGCAACGGCTACGCCGCCAAAAGCCTTAACCGCATCCGTGGCGACTGGCAGCGCTTCGCCAACCGGCACGACTCAGGCGGCAACGTCGTCATGATCGACGGCTCCGGCAAGTTCTTTAAATACGACTACGCCAGCCGCACCACCTCCGGCCTCTCCGGCGCCGCCACCACCACCGACACCGACAGCTTCAACAAAGACAACCTCATCTGGTGCCCCAACAACCTCAACTCCGGCAACTGATCCCAACGCCATCTCCTAAAAACAACCCTTGGCCGCCCAAGGGTTGTTTTGTTTCTCCGCCCAGCCTTATATCCTGATGCAGACCTTCACACCGGACTCCCACATGACCTCCATCTCCCGCGTGCTCTTCCTCGCCGCCCTCCTCTGCGCCATCCCCGCCTTCGCCCAATCCACCCCCCAGGCCGCCCCCACGCTCATTGCCACCGGTTCCGTCCCCGGTAACGCCACAGACAAATCCGGCCTCACCGACTCCGTAGGCGGCATCCCTCACAACACCTTCGGCAGCTTCGGCTCCGGCATCGACTACACCGGTAAGGACAACCTCTACATCGCCGTCAACGACCGCGGCCCCAACGATGGTGATTCCCAATACAAAGACCGCTTCCATACCCTGAAGATCACCATCGACCCCGCCGCCAAATCCCTCTCGGTCGATTGCGTCTCCACCACCCTCCTCACCAATGAATCCGGCCAAAACCTCACCGGCTCCTTCGAGGCTTTCGACGCCGCCAACTCCGACCAGGCCCTCCGCTACGACCCCGAGGCAGTCCGCATCCTCAAGAACGGCAACCTCCTCATCAGCGACGAGTACGGCCCCTTCATCTACCTTTTCTCGCCGCAAGGCAAGCGGCTCAAATCCATCCCCGTCCCCGACCTTTTCAAAATCACCAAACCCGCCGCCGACAAAAAAACCGAAACCAAGCAGAACAAAAAAGGCCGCGTCACCAACAAGGGCTTTGAAGGCCTCGCCTTGAGCCCCGACCAATCCAAAATCTACGCCGTCCTCCAGGCCCCCCTCATCCAGGATGGCGGTAAATCCGGCCGTTACGTCCGCATCCTCGAAGCCGATTTAAACACCGGCGTCACACGCCAGTTCGCACTCCAGCGCCCCGACAACGACGCCGAATACAACGAAATCCTCGCCGTTGACGACCACCGCTTCCTCCTCATCGAGCGTGACGGCGAAGCCGGCTCCGACGCCAAACGCAAAACCATTGTCACCCTCGATCTCAAAAACGCCAGCGACATTTCCTCCATCGCCTCCCTCAGCAACTCAACACTTCCCCCCGGCATCAAACCCGCCATCCCCCAGCCTTTCATTGATCTGCTCAACCCCGCCTACGGCCTCAAAGGCGGCACATTCCCCGAAAAAGTCGAAGGCCTCACCTTCGGCCCCATCCTCCCCGACGGCAGAAAAACCCTGCTCGTCACCTCCGACAACGACCTCAAAACCAACGCCCCCACCCATATCTGGGTGTTCGCCATCAATCCCTGATTGCCTCATTTCACGAACCCGCGAACTCAATCGACCTTCAACATCCCCGTGTATTCCTTAAACCGCGCATCCACATCCTTCCGGGAAATCTGCTCCAGCCGGCCGAGGCTGAACGCTTCCAGGTTGTAGCTCGCCACCGCGGTGCCGTACGCCATCGCCTTGCGGATATTGCTGAGCGAAAGATCACCCGTTGAAGTCAGGTAGCCCATCATCCCGCCGGCAAAGCTGTCGCCCGCGCCCGTGGGGTCGATCACGTGTTCCGCGGGATACGCCGGCAATGAAACCACGCCATCCCGATGCCGGATCATTGATCCATGCTCGCCTTTTTTGATCACCACGAACTTGGGCCCCAGCTTCAGGATCTGCCCTGATGCCTTCACAATGTTGGTCTCACCCGTCAAAAGCGCCGCTTCAGAGTCGTTGAGCACCAGGCCATCCACCTGCGCCAGCAGCTTCTTCAGCAGCGGCTGTTCGTTGGTGATCCAAAGGTCCATCGTGTCCGCCACCACCAGCTTGCGCTTGGGAAACCGTGAAAGCAGCTCCATCTGCGCGCCCGGGTGCGTGTTGGCCAGAAAAACGAACTGGCTGTCCTGATAGCTCACCGGCACTTCCGGCAGCCGTTCGATCAACACATTCAGCTCCACGCTCAGGGTGTCGCGCACATTGATGTTCTCGTGATACTTCCCCGTCCACCGGAAAGTCTTGCTCCCCGCGCGGCGTTCAAGCCCCGCCAGGTCGATGTTGAACTTCTGAAACGTCCCCAGAAACTTCTCGGGAAAGTCTTCGCCCACCGCCCCCACCAGTCGCACCGGACCAAAAAAGCTCGCCGCTGCGGCGAAATAAATGCACGACCCGCCCAGCACGTTCTCCGCGATCCCGGCCGGCGCATGAATCGTGTCAATCCCAATCGATCCGGTAACAATCAGCGACATACCTGTATCCTTGGTTCAAAAATGAAGGGCACAGTATAGCCGCAAAACCACACACCCCCTTCGCTGCCGATGCCCCGCCCCACGGCAATTGCATTTGCCCGGGCTCACCCTCCACAACTCATCATTCATAACTCGTGATTCATCCTTCGAATCACTCCGCCTTCCCCAGATACGTCAGCTTCTCGATATCCACCACGCCCGGCGTCATCGACCACCGCCCCACCAGCGTGCCGTCTTTCTGCATCCGGTACACCACGATGCAGGGTCGGCCTTCCATGATGCACGATGCAGTAAGCATGTCGTCATCCACCAGCGCCACGCCCTGATAGGTCAGTTTGTCCTTGATGTACCAGCCCATCACGTACGTATCCCCTTTGCGTACGAGCAGCGCCTTCGCTGTGTAGACAAGCTTTCCGCCGCTGGTGGTTCCTTCTGCCTTGTATGGCCCTTCCTTGATCGTCTGCGGTTTCTTCTCGTCCTCCCGCGGCTTGGGCGCCTCGTTCAACGGGGTTTTTCCCGGCGCCGCCGAATCCGGTTTGGAACCCGCCCAGGCATCCGCGCACACCGCAACCGCGCCTCCGGCCAGAGCCAGCAGTCCAACCATCACAACAAGCTTCATGCTCTGTTTCATCACCGGACCCTCCCGTTCATCCATCAAATCACTTTGCCGTTGTACGTCAGCGTCTCCAGATCCACCACGCCGGGGATCACTGTCCACCGGCCTTTAAGGGTTTTGTCCTTCTCGATCTTGTAGACCACTGCGCACGGCTTGTCTTTCATCAGGCATGACACACAAAGCCGATCCCCCTCCACCAGCCCGATGCCCTGATAAGCCACCTGCCCGTTGAAAGTCCAGGTCAGCTCGTATGTCTCTCCCACGCGCTTGATCGCCACCATCCCCTTGTACGCGCTCTTGCCGCCCCCTTGCGTGCCTTCGGCAATGTATTGCCCCTCCAGCACTTTCACATCGACGATCTTCTCTCCGCCCTTCTCATCCGTCTCCCCCAGTGTCCGCACCCCCGCCGGGCCCTCCTCCCCGGACCAGGCCTGCGCCGACACCCCCGCCAGCAGCGCACCAACCAGCATCAAACTGAGTATTGCACGTTTCATCACATGTCCTCCAAAAAAGAGACCGCCTCCGGAATTACCCCGGCAATGCTACTTGATCATATCCCCTCACCCCCTCCACAGGCGACACAATACGCTCAAAGCAGTGCCGCATCTCATCCCCCCACCTTCTTCACTTCACAATTCACCACCCCTTGCTCACATCTCCCTCGCCCGCACCGGCCGCACCAGCAGCTTCCGCAGCACCGCAGCCAGCGTCATCGGCTCCAGATAGTTTGCAGGCGGACGGAAATAAATCGTCTTCTCGTCGATCAAACTCATCCGCCCCGGCGCATCCTTGAAAATCCCATCCAGCACCAGCGGCTGATCCGTCCGGAAAATCACATCCGGCCCCTCCAGCTTGATCGACTTCACCCGCAGCGTCCCCGCCGCCAGCCGGATCTCCGTCAGCGCGATAAACACCTGCGCCGCGCCAGGCGGCTCCCCATACGCATCCGTCAAATCCTTCACCACCTGGTCCAGCTCTTCCATCGTCGTTGCCCGCGCCAGCCGACGGTAAGCCTCCATCCGGTACTTGTCACTCGCAATCCAGCTCTTGGGCACGCCGCCGCTCAGTGGCAGCTCCAGGTGCGTGCGCAGCGGCTCTTCCTTGCGTTCCTTCCTCAAGTCCCGCGCCGCCTCTTCCAGCAGCCTGCAATACATCTCATACCCCACGCTCGCGATATGGCCCGACTGCTCCGCCCCCAGCAGGTTCCCCGCCCCGCGGATCTCCAGGTCCCTCATCGCCACCTTAAACCCCGCCCCCAGCATCGCGTACTGTTCGATCGCCCTCAGCCGCTGCGCGCCCTTGTCGCTCACCGGCCTGTCCTTGGGCATGATCAGGTAACAGTACGCCCGGTGCTTATCGCGTCCCACCCGCCCGCGAAGCTGGTGCAGTTCCGAAAGCCCGAAGTGGTCCGCCTGATCGATGAACATCGTGTTCGCCGTGGGAATGTCCAGGCCGGATTCCACGATCGTCGTCGACACCAGAATGTCTGCTTTGCGTTCCACGAACTGCAGCATCACCTTCTCAAGCTCATGCCCCGGCATCTGACCATGGCCGATGATGATTCGCGCATCCGGCACAAGCTGCCGGATGTCGTCCGCAACGCTTTCGATGTCATGCACCCGGTTGTGGACGAAGTACACCTGCCCATCCCGGTTCAGCTCACGCAGAATCGCCCGCTGAATCCGCTTGGGGTCATGCGCGATCACCTCCGTCACCACCGCCCTGCGGTCCACAGGCGGCGTCGTCAGCGAACTGATATCCCTCAGCCCCAGCATCGACATATGCAGCGTCCGCGGAATCGGCGTCGCCGAAAGCGTCATCACATCCACCGTCGCGCGAAACCGCATCAGCTTCTGCTTGTGCTCCACGCCAAAGCGCTGTTCCTCATCGATGATCACCAGCCCCAGGTCCTTGAATTGAACATCCTCGCTCAGGATCCGGTGCGTTCCGATCACGATGTCCGCCTGGCCTTCTTTTACCCTGTCCAGCGCGTTCTTCACTTCCTTGGGCGTCCGAAAGCGTGAGAGCACATCGATGCGCACAGGGTACTCCGCCACGCGCGATTGAAACGTCCGTCCATGCTGCTCGGCCAGCACGGTCGTCGGCACCAGCACCGCCACCTGCTTGCCCGCTTGCGCCGCTTTGAACGCCGCCCGGATGGCCACTTCCGTTTTGCCGAACCCCACGTCCCCGCAAATCAGCCGGTCCATCGGCCGGTTGTCGGTCATGTCCCGCTTCACCGCGGCGATCGCCGCGATCTGGTCCGGCGTCTCGTCATATCCAAAGCTCGCTTCAAATTCCTTCTGCCAAGGCGTGTCCTGCGGGTAGCGAATCCCCGGCGTGCTCGCCCGCATCGCCTGCACCCGCAGCATCTGCTGCGCCAGTTCCTTGGC
>CAZIWA010000185.1:0-7802 GCA_964542875.1 uncultured Phycisphaeraceae bacterium | reverse complement strand
CAACGCTTCCGGGTCTTCCAAAGCCAGGTTCCAACCGCTTATTTTTCCTTGAAATTGTCCACCAGCGTCTGTGCATGCACCGCTGAAGGCTTGCTGAGCTTCTTGTCCTTGTCTTCCCACACGATCCAGAAATAAAGCGGGATCCCCGGCCTGAATCCATACACCAGTTGACCGTTCTTGATCCCGCCCGGCACCATGTTCACCGCGCCGCTCCCGTCGGCATACGGCCCGCAGTACACATAGTACTTCACAGCGCCCGGCACTTCTTCAAAGTGCACGTGCATGCGCGTGCCGTCGTAGTAGTGCGCCGGCTCGGCCAGCTTCACCAGCTTCGTCGGCGCGCCGGTGCCCGTCTGCGCCAGGCCTGCGATCGGGTTGGGCAGCGCCACCTTGTCCGTCGGTTGCGGCATGCGCAGCCTGCTCAGGCGCACCGCTTCTTCGGTCGCGTCTTCGGGCTTCTCGTACTGCACGGAAAGCTTGCCAAGCTGCACGCTGTTGGAAGCCGCCGGCTGCACGTCATTCACATACAGCAGGTGTGTCCGCTGCTCCACGATCACCGTCTCCAGCGTCAGCGGCAGATCCACCACGCCTTCCTGCGTGAAGCGCCACCACGTGGTCCCGTTGCGCCGGTAGCTGTCCCAGCCGGTATGACCGGGCATTTCAAACGACAGGTACCGCCACCCGTCGAAGTTGAACTGGCTCCATGAGTGAACGTCGTCGCAGTTGTACTGGTCCTTCTCGCCGATGCTGTACCACTGTTCGCCCTTGGCGTCCTTGAGCACGTAGATGAACCGGCCCCAATCCGAATTGCCCTTCACCCACAGGCCCATCTTGCTGGGCGCGCCGGGAATGGTGATCGGCTTGGCGGGCTTGAGCGTGTTGTACCACGGCATCAGTTGATGCTCCGCGTCCTGCTTCAGCAGGGTCGATTCCAGCACCGGACCCTTGGCCGAGTCCGTCACCACCTTGGCGCCGAACTTGCCCGGGTAATGCATCATCGCCCAGTGATTGGTCTCCAGCAGCTTGTCCGTCTCGTTGGTGAACTTCCACGTCCCGTCCCCCAGGTCCGCCAGCGGCCGCGCGTCAGCCGGCTGCACGCTGTCGGAGTTATCCGGCCCCGCCACCTTCACCGAAACCACCGACACGCCCGGCTTCGCGAACGTCACATACACCACCGATGGATCGGTCATCACCGTCACCTGCTTGTCCTTGGAGCCAAGCGTCTTGGTGTTGTTCATCGCATCGGTCACCTGCACCTGCGCGTCTTCGGACAGCGTCAGCGTCACCGCGCGCTTGTTTCGGATGTTCCAAAGGGTGTAGACGTTCCCCTTGGGGCCTTTGAAGTTCAGCGCATAGTTGGTCAGCGATCCCGTGGGCAGCCAGCCCTGGAAGTTCGCCTCGTTGAGCTTGTCGGTCATCGTCGCAAACGCCGCGTATGCAGGCTTGGGATCGCAATACGGCACGCGGCGCTGGATCCCGCATCCGCCGTAGTGTTCGGCGCCGTAGTAGTTCCCGCAGTCAAACGCGAACCACGCCGAGTAGAACCGGTCAAACCCATACGCCATCGAAATCAGCGAGAACCGGTTGTAGATGTCCATCTGCTCGCGATACGTCACCGCGCCCGGCTCCGTGGGCACGAAAATGCCTTCGCAGTACTGGAGCTGAGGCTTGGGAATCCCCGCCTTCTCAAACTCCTTCTTGGTCACATACAGCCGATGAATAGACTGCTCGTGGAGCTGCCGCTCGGGGATGCGTTCGAACCCGGGGATGTCGATGCCCGAACCGTCCACGTATTCCTTGGGGAAGCCCGCGCGCAGGATCGGCCAGGAGAAGCCCGGATCGCCCCAGGGGATCAGCAGTTTTAGTTTCCCAAGCTCCGGGTCTTTCCGGAACGCTTCCGCCGCCATCTTGGAGGTGTTGATGAACACCTTCAGCGACCGCTGCTCCTCGGGGGTCAGCACGTAGTCCTTCTCCTGCCAGTAATCGGGCACGTTCCCCGCCGACAGCCGCGCCGAGATATGCGGCTCAGCGTAGAAGTAAATATGGTCCGGGCGGAACTCCGCGGGAATCGGTTCCCGGATCTTCTTGACCTTCTCAACCGTCTCTTTCTGGAACGCAGCCACCTTCGCCGGGTCCAGCGGTTCATCCGCGGCCCACGCCTGCGGCACCACTTCCCACGCCCCCGCCTGTGTCGGCGACCAGTGCTTTTTCACCAGCGCCGCATCGGCTTCCGGGAAGTTGGCCGTGTTGGGGTGCCCCATGCTCACGCGCGCGCCCGCCAGTGTCATCAGCCGCACGATCAGATTTGCCTTGGGCGTGTGGTGCCCGCCGTGATAGCTCCAGTATCCAAACAGTGTCCCCTTGCCCTGGGTCCACTTCTCGCTGCGCGTGTCGGGCGCCAGCTTCGCCAGCGACCGGCTCTCCGTCCATGTCGATGCCGGCGCTTTGTCGTTGCCTTCCAGGTCCAGCGTCGCCACCACATCGTGGTAGCCATACAGCTTCACCGGCAGCGGCACCTTCACGGCCACCGGCGCAGGCCCCGCCGGCAGCGTCAGCGGCCGCTCCACTTTGCTGGTCTCCGTCCCGTCGTAGCTCCTGGTGGTCACCGTCAGCTTCCCCTTCACCGGCGCCCCCGTCTTGTTGGTCACCGTCGCCGTGTACCCCGGGTTGGCCGGCGCCGTCCACACGTGGCCGAACTGATCCGGCTGCCAGGCAAAGTCCACCGGCGTTTCCTGCAGCGTCATCGCATACACATGCACGCCCGAAGCCAATCCCGCCGGGTGATACCCATAGCTGATCGGGTCCGGATACGACCGCCACATCTGCACTTCTTTGGTCAATTCCACCTCAAACACATTCAGATCCGCAAAGCTCGAAAGCATCCCCGGATTAAGCGGAATCGTCACCTGGTACAGGTTCACCTTCTTGCCGTTGACCAGCTTCGTCCCCAGCCCCTTCACATCTTTCCCCGTCGCCGTCGCCAGCGGCACCTTGCCCGCGAAGTTCTGGTCAAACCCCGCCCCCGGCCGGTAAAACTGCGCCGTGATCACCGGCACCGAATCCGTCTCCCCGTCGCACGCCGCGATCAAATGCAGCGCCTTGTAGTTCGCATAGGGAATCCGCATCTGGATGCGCGCCGGGTCGCGCTCGTCAGCCCCGCCGAACCGCGGCCCCGTCGTCGGCATGTACCCCATGGAGTTGGCCTGCCGCAGAAAGCTCCGCCCAACGTCGATGTGATCGTTGCCTTCGGAATTGTTCCCCGCAAACACAAACGGCACGCCGCCCACTTCCACCGGGCTTCCCGACGTCGGCAGGCTCGTCCAGTCGATCGCCTGGCCGTCCACCAGCGTCTTGGCGTTGGCGTACCCGCCCAGGGCCACCGTCTCAAACCCGGGCGTCAGTGCCCGCACCCCCGTGGAGAATCCCGCCACGCTCGCCCCCGGGAACACCGTCATCTGCACCGCCCCCTCGGGCGTCACATCCGCGCCCGTCTTGGTCACCACCAGCCGGTCGTCCACCCACACCCGCATGCTGTTCTTCCCCGTCTCCACGCGCACCTGCACCCACTTGTCCTTCAGCCCCTTAAGCTGGGCCATGTCGTGCTCCACGCGCACACGGAAGTCTTCATCCCATCCCGGCAGCGCCTGCGTGTACGCCTTGAGCTTGTAGCTCATCCCGTTGGTCCACTCCGGCGTCCAGTCCAGTGTCTTCACCAGTTCCGCGGTGTCATGCACCACCTTGCCGTTGTTGCTCACCGTCACCCCCACCGTCTGGTAGAGAGGCGAGCCCGTCATGTTCACCACGATCCCCGGATTCTTCGCGTCCTTGTATCCCACCCTCAGCACCACCGTCGATGACGTCTTGCCGTCCACTTCCCCCAGGTTCACCCACCCCGCGATCGACCGGTTTCCCGCCAGTTGCGTCTGCCCTTCCACCTGCACCGTCTTGGTCGCCGTCAGCGCAGGCTTGCCCAGCACCGCGTTCGGCGTAATCGTGTAGTCCCCCGTCACCTTCCACTGCGCTTCCGACCCCGGCCCAAACACCGACTCCACACCCTGCGCCGCCTTGGCATCCGCCCCCGCCGGCACCGGCGCCCACCACGCCCCGGTCTGCTCCGCCGCCACGTCCTGCCCACCATCCCCCAGCGAGCTGCACCCGTAAATTCCCGCCAGAACCAGAACCAGGCCCGCAGTGCTCAGCGCATTTCGTCCCATCATGATGTAGCTCTCAAAAAGGTTGGAAGTTGATTCAGAAATGGGGGCCGCAAAACCCCCGCAGCTTCATGGAACCTTATCTGGCTCCACAACGCCACCTCAACTGACGCACCCCGTCAGCGCAAGTTTCCATCATACGGAATAATTAAACTGAAAAACTTTATTTCAGCTAAATTTCAGCTATTCCAACCTAAGGCCTTTTGGATGCGAGTATGCCAGACATCCCCCCAAACCCCGCCTCACACCAGCAATCGCTTCAAACCCTCCGTCAGCACCTCGCAACCCCGCTCCGTCACCAGGATCGTCTCGCTGCACGTCGCCCCGCACACGCCGATATCCCGCAGTGAGGTACTCGCATGAAACACCATGCCCGGCTCCAGCAGGCCCATCGCCCCCCGCCGGATCAGCAACCCCGGGCAATCTGACCATTCGGGCACAAACCCCAGCCCCACGCTATACCCGTAAAACCCATGCCACACCACTTCATGCTTGAGGCCCGCCAGTGCCTTGGCGCTCTTAGCGGCCACTTCATCCATCACCGCGCCGGGCTTGATGTTCTGGATCATCGCCTCCACGCTCCCCACCGCCGCCTTGGCCATTTCCTTAAGCTGCGCGTTGGCCGTCCCCAGCGCCGTCACCCGCATCATCGGCGTCTGATAACGCCTCACGCACCCCGCGATCTCCACAAACACCGGATCGCCCTCCTTCACCGGCACCCGCTTAAACGTCGTGTGCGGCACCCCGCTCCTGAACCCCGTCGTCACGATCACCGGGTACGAGCTGTACTCGCTCCCCGCTTCATACAGCGCCTTCGCCGCCACCCCGGCCACATCGTTGTCCCTTACCCCTGCCCGCACCGACCCGATCGCCGCGGCCATCGCTGCCGCCGTCATCTTTCCCGCCTCCCTTAAATACGCCACTTCAGCCGACGATTTAATCGACATCACCCGCTGCACGCACTCCGTCGCCTCAAGAAACTTCGCCTCCGGCAATAACCCCTTGAGCCGCTCATAATCCGCAATCGAAAGCGATGTGTAGTTGCACTGCTCCAGGCCGATCCGGGCCTTCTCAAACCCCATCTTCCTCACCATTCCCGCCACCGTCGCCACCGGTTCCTGCCCCACTCCATACATGAATCCCGGCGCAATCCATGAATCCAGCAGCGCATTGTGGCTCTCAAAATCCTGGCACAGCACCTCCGGCTCCCCCGAAGCCGGCACCGCCACCAGCCACAGCTTATGAGGCGAAACCGACTCCAGCCCCGACAGATAACACACACTCGCCATCGTCGTCGCCAGCATCAGATCAAGCCCCATCGCCCGCATCCGCGCCTGCACGCCGCTCACCCGCCGCCGATACTCCGCCACCTCAAACGCCAGCGACTTTTCTGCTTTCATGCCCCACCACCCTTATGTGAGATTGCCATGCCTTAACTAACATATCAGATTCGCCGATCACCCGACCACCCGATACCCCGGATGCACATGCCTTCGCATTGCCCAGACACAATTGCCCTCCCACACACCCACCGCTAGACTTCGCTCCAATGCCCACCGATCAACCCCTCACACCTCCGCCTCAAACGCGCTTTCGTCACGTTGCCTTGTGGGCCACCCTTCTCCTGGGCCTTTTCTGGGTCGTCACCGGCCCCATCTGGCTGCCCAGCTTCATGCACAACAACGACCTCGACTACGCCTGGAATCTCGCCCTCTACCAGGCCCACCTTGATTCCCTCACCTTCGGCGGCCAGGTCATCTTCACCTACGGCCCCATCGGCTACCTCTGCACCACCGCCTACACCCCCACCGGCTTCCCCGCCGCCATCCTCCTGCGCGCCCTCATCGGCATCTGGGCCGCCATCGTCACCGTCCGGCTCGTCTTCCCTTCCCCCACCTCCCCCAACATCACGCCACCCCTGGGTGTTCGCCTCGCCGGCCTCGCCCTTCTTGCCGTCGCCCCGCTTCAAGGAGTCATGTACGACCCCTTCACCTGGCTCCTCTTCCCGCCCCTGCTCCTCCTGGAGCTTGATTCGCCTCGCCGCCACGCCGCCGCCACCCGCATCCTCCGCGCGGCGGGCCTCATCCTTCTGGCCGTCCTCTCCCTGGGGAAATTCACCACCCTCGTCATGGCCATCCCCACGCTCGGCGCCATCACCGCCAACCGCCTTTTCTTTGACCGCAAAAACCTCTGGGAACCCTTGGTCTACCCCATCGCCCTTTTGGCCACATGGGTCATCATGAGCCAGCCGCTGGGCATGTTCCCCGCGTTCATCTGGGGCTGCGTCCAGATGTCCCTGGCCCACTCCGTCAGCAACGGCTTTCCCTACCCGCTCGCAGACGCCACCGGCGTCTTCGCCGGGTTTACCGCCATCAACCTCTGGGTTTGGCTCTCATTCAGCGCCTTCTCCGATCAATCGCCAGACGTGCCAAACCGCACCTGGGCCATCCACCGCGCCATCGTCGCCGTCGCCGGCGCCGGCGTCGCTTTCCTCGCATACAAAGCGGGCATCGTCCGCGCCGGTCCCGCCACCATGGGCACCATCGGCTACCTGCTCATCCTCACCGCGCTGGCCATCGCGCTTTGCCCTCTGGTCAACGGCAAGAAAAAACTCATCCTCGCCCTCCACTGCGCCGTCACGTTCCTGTTCTTCATCGTGCTCGCCTTCAACGTCTGCAGCGCAGGCTGGCGCAATCGGCTGGTCTCCGTCCCTTTCGCGCGCGCGCAGGCCATCATCTCCCTTATCCAGCAGCCTGACCTCTACACAATCAAAGCTCAGGAACATGCCCAGGCCTTGGCCCAGCAGGCCCAGCTTCCCGTCGCGCTTCAGGGAAAAACCACCGACATCATCGACCTCCACCAGCAGTTCCTCATGCTCTGGAACGTCCGCTACGTCCCCCGCCCCACCCTGCAGGATTACCCCGCCTGCTCCCCCTGGCTCGCCGCCCGCAACAAAGCATTCTTTGAAGGCCCCGAAGCCCCTGAGATGGTGCTCTTTCAAGACGCCCAGATTGACGCCCGCTACCCCCTGCTGGCTCAGGGCCCCACGTTGCTGGCGCTCCTTTCCCGCTATCAGCCTCAGGGGATGTGGGCCGGCTTCACCGTCCTTTTCAAAAACCCCAGCCCGGTGCCCGTCACCCTGGAGCCTCTTGTTGAATTGACCATTCACCCCGGCCAGCCTCTGCAACTGCCCGATGAACCCGGGCTCATCTGGGCCGAGTTGGACTACAAAGCCCCGCTGACCGGCCGGCTCGTCAACTTCCTCCACCGTTCCCCCCGGCTCAAACTTTCCGCCACCGTCCCTGACGGCCGTTTCCTGGCCGCCACCGGTTCGCTGGGCCAGATGTCCTCCGGCTTCCTCATCTCCCCCGCATGCTCCGACCCCATGCTCAGCCAGCTCTGGACCCCGGACGCCCCCGCCCTCGCCACCTGGCACGTCAACACCTTCACACTCTCATGGGAAGCCCCCGACTGGCTCTCCCGCGCCTTCGACGCCCCCATGAAGCTCAAGCTCTACCGCATCAAACGCGGCTGACCCCCATCAACACCAACCATCCCGGGTGGCACAGCACGGCCCGCAGCAGTGCTGCG
>CAZIWA010000184.1:5771-7841 GCA_964542875.1 uncultured Phycisphaeraceae bacterium | reverse complement strand
TTGTCTTTGCCTTTGGCGAGGGTGAGGGCCTGGACTGCTTGATCCAGGGGAAGTGTGAGGCTGATCAGGTTTTTGACGTGGATGGTTTTTTGAGTGAGGGCGTCGAGGGCGGTTTGGAAGGGGCCGCAGCGGCTGCCGATGATGGTGAGCTCGTTGATGACGATGGGGGCGAGGCTGATGGGCGGGGCGTCGGGCCGGACGGCGACGGTGGTTTTGAGGACGATGACGCCGCGGGGGCGGGTGGCTGCGATGGCGAGGGAGAAGCCGGTATCAGAGCCGGTGGAATCGACAACGATGTCCTGATCGGCATGAGGGGTGAAGTTTTGAAGCGGCGTGGCTTTAAGGCCCCAGGATTGGGCGAGCGTGAGTTTTTTGTCGTGCTTGCCGACAACCTGGACGTGAGAGGAGCGGGTGGCCAGAACCTGGGCGCAGAGGAGGCCCAGGCGGCCGTCGCCGAGCACAGTGATTTTGTCGGTGGGGGTGACGTTGAGCTGGGTGAGGACTTCAAAGGCGGCGGCGAGGGGCTCAGTGAAGACGGCGTCCTGATCGGAGACGGAATCCGGGACGTGCAGCAGGTTTTGAGCGGGGAGGGTGAAGCAGTCGGCGAAGCAGCCGTCGCGGCCCAGAATGCCAAGGACGGTGCGGCTGCGGGCATGTTCAGGCCAGCCGCGTGCGGTGAGGTCGCAGGGTTTTATGGGGCAGTTGATGGTGCCGACGACGCGTTTACCGACCCAGTGCCGGTCGGCGGAGTTTGCGGTTTCTTCGACGACGCCGACAAATTCATGGCCGAGCGTGCCGGAAAAGTTCATGTAGCCTTTGCAGAGCTCAAGGTCCGTGGAGCAGACGCCCAGGAGGGTGGGCCGGATGACCGCCTCGCCGGGGCGGAGGGTGGGGAGGGGGTGGTGGGTGTCGAGGGAGAGGGTTTGGTTTTTAAGGACGAGTGCGCGCATGGGTGGATTTTAGCGAGTGTGGAGTCGGAGCTGTACACCATGCGGAGGGGGACTTCACCCCGGCCATCTCCCAAAGGGAGAGGGGGAAAGAGGCAAATGCAGGCAGGAGGAACACGGGATAAACTGTGCGGCTAATGAGCAAGATACGCGCGCAAAAAACGAGGCCCCGGGTGGTGGTGGTGGCGAATACGACCAAGCCGATGGTTAAAGACGCATTGGTGACGTTTTTGCCGTGGCTGTCGGAGCGGGCGGAGATTGTTGCGGAATATCACTTGCCGAGGGTGGGGAAAAAGCTGCCTCGCAAACTGCCGGCGGCGGATCTGGCGCTGGTGCTGGGAGGGGACGGAACGATCCTGGCGATGGCGAGGCAGATCGTGGATTCGGGTATTCCGATCATGGGGATCAATTTCGGGAAGCTGGGTTTTCTGGCGGAATTCACCATTGAACAGGCGCAGAAGCACTGGGACAAAGTGATCGCGGGGAAGGTGCGCAAGACGCGGCGGGTGATGCTGGATGCGACCATCATGGATGCGCCGAAAAAGGGCAAGAAGGCCAAGGCGGTGGTGAAAGATATCTGCCTCAACGATGCGGTGGTGAATGCGGGGGAACCGTTTCGCATGGTGGAGATCGAGATGGCGATCGACCCCAGCCCGGAAGGGGGGGCGACGACGTTTTCATCGGACGGGGTGATCGTGTCGACGCCGTCAGGATCGACGGCTTACAACCTGAGCGCAGGCGGGCCGATCGTGAGCCCGGATATCGATGCAATCGTGATTACGCCGATGTGCCCGCACAGCCTGGCGTTTCGGCCGATCGTGATCAATGCGGCGAGCACGGTGCGGCTGGTGCTCAAGCAGGCCAACAAGGGGACGCGGCTGGTGCTGGACGGTCAGATTTCATACAAGGTGAAGCCGGGGCAGTCGGTGGAATTGGCGCGGCATAAGCATCCGCTGATTCTGATTCAGAATCCGGATTTGAATTATTGGAAGATGATTGCCAAGAAGCTGCATTGGGCGGCGCGGCCGAGCCGGATTTGAGGGATTGGAAGAATTCGGGAAGAGGTAATGCGGCACCGGTTTGAAGGGGGGCTGCTTGGTGATTTGTGTGTTTGAGGGGACGG
>CAZIWA010000184.1:0-5671 GCA_964542875.1 uncultured Phycisphaeraceae bacterium | reverse complement strand
TGCGGCACCGGTTTGAAGGGGGGCTGCTTGGTGATTTGTGTGTTTGAGGGGACGGGGATGCGGCGTGGTGGGCCTCGCGGACTCGGCCGCACCCTACCTTAGAGTCGGAGTGGATTATTGGAGGGGGAGCTGGCGGGAGATGGGGGAGAGGTCGAAGTCTTTTTCGACAACGATGTCGACGCCGGTGGTGGCTTCGGTGAAGGTCATTTTGACCGTGGCAGTGCGAATGCTTTCGTTGAGGGCGCTGGGGACGGGGACATCGAAGGTGTAGTGGGTGCCGGTGATGCCGGAGCGGTAGGCCTGGTCGACGGCTTTGGGGTCGAAGTCTGCTTCGGCGAGGGTCTTGGGGGGCTGGCCGGGGCGGATGTCGACGACTTGAATAACCGCTTTGCCTGCGCTGGGGAGGAAGCGGCCTTGCTGGTCTTCAAAGACGACGTAGAAGCGGAGGGTATCGGCGAGCTTGTCGCGGTTGGTGTCGATCAGGCCGGAGTAGCGGCCGAAAGAGATTTTGACCAGGCGGGGGACTTCAGCCCCGGGGATCTTGGATCGCTGGGCGCCGATCTGCTCTTCGAGGGTTTTGACTTCGGCAAGGCGGAGCTCAATGTTCTTGGTCAGGATGTTGACCTGGTTTTGAAGCTCGAGGTTTTCCTTGCGCAGTCGGTCGGAGGAATTGGAAAAGTCGCTCTTGCAACCGGTGAGGGTGGCGAGAGCGACCAAGGCGAGGATGGAGAGCGGGCGGGGCATGGGAGGGAAGCCTCGGGTCTCGGGGCTCGGGTTTCGGGTTTCAGAAAGGAAATTTCTGCACCCTTAACCCGAGACCCGTATCCCGAAACCCGGTTTATTCGTCGTCTTTCTTGTGGTTTGCGGCGAGGGTGTCGGGGATGCGGGTGAGGACTTTGTCGACGCAGCCGTAGTCGACGGCTTCCTGGGCGTCGAGCCAGTAGTCACGTTCGCAGTCTTTGACGATGGTGGCCATGTCTTTGCCGGTGTGATGGGCAATGATTTCGTAGAGGCGATTTTTGGTTTTGAGCATTTCCTTGGCGTGAATGCCCAGGTCGGTGGCGACGCCTTCCATCACGCCGCCGATGAGGGGCTGGTGGAGGAGGACTTTGGAGTTGGGGAGGGTGTGGCGTTTGCCCTTTGCGCCGGCGAGCAGGAGCATTGCGCCCATGGAGGCGGCCATGCCGATGCAGTAAGTGGCGATCTTGGGGCGGATGAACTGCATGGTGTCGTAGACGCCCAGGCCAGCGGAGACGGAGCCGCCTGGGGAGTTGATGTAGAAGTGGATGTCGGCGTTGGGGTCTTCGTTGGAGAGGAAGAGCAACTGGGCGACGATGACGTTGGCGGAATCGTCGGTGACGGGGCCGCCAAGGAAGATGATCCGGTCTTTGAGGAGGCGCGAGTAGATGTCGTAGGAGCGCTCGCCGCGGCCGGTTTTGTCGATTACGTAGGGGATCAATGTCATGGAAACACCTTTGTTTTTCGGTCGGTGTCGAATTGTAGCAGTCTGTTTACGGATGTGTAGTGGAGGGGGAGGGAAATTGCAGGGCAATCGCATTTGCCGAAGGCCCACGCGCCCGGGTTGTCCGGTGACCGGGCTATCGAGTGTCTATAAGTAGGTTGATTGAGGTTTGGGATATCAAAGGGGCATCCACCTGGGATGGATTGGATTTTTTCGATGCCCCGCCAACCCGCAAACCCGATACCGCGGGTGCAAGCGCCTTCGCATTGTCTAAATACAATTGCCCTGAGGGAGATTGCGAAGAGTTAAACGAGGGAATCGAGGTTCAGTTCCAGCAGGGGTTTGGGGGCGAGCTGGTATTGGTCGTTTTGAAGGCGGAGCCGGTGGACTTTGAGGGTTTGGCCGATGAGGGTGCAGGCCAGGGGGCGGCCGGGAAAGTGGTAGGCGCCGGTGTTGATGATCCAGCGGTTGTGCCGCTGCCAGATGCCTTCGTGGTGGGTGTGGCCGAAGATGACGATCCGGGTCTGGGGGGCGTAGGTCTGGGTGAACTGGCTGGTGAGGCGGGGGATGGTGCGCCAGTAGTTGAAGAGCTTGACGATCTTATGCGGGGCAAGGGCCAGACCGAGGATGGTGGTGCGCTTGGCGACGTGGCCGGCGGGGGAGGTTTCGCGGTGCCACTCGGCTTTGTTGGCCATGTGGGCGGCGAGCAGGCGGGTCTGGAGGGTGTCGGGATGCCCCTGGGCGGCCAGGGAGGCGATGGCGTCTGCGTAGGCCTTGGCCAGGTGGGTGGCGACGGAGCACCAGGGGCTAATGCCGGGGTGGAAAGCGTCGCCGTGAGAGAGAAGGATTTTGTCCTGCGCGAAGAAGAGGTGCCGGGGCCAGGCGTCGTGAGGATCATGGTTGCCGGAGATGGTGGTGAACTGGACGTTTTTCTCATGGCAGAGGTCGATGAGCCGGGCGTGGGAGTCGTTGGCGATGGAGCGGGCGCGGGGGGGCTCAAATTCAAAACCGTCGCCGTTGATGACGAGATGGTCGGTGATGTTCAAGAGCGACTTGAAGCGTTCGACGGGGCCGGCGGACTTGACCGCGTCGCCGAAGTGAGTGTCCGATATGATGAGCGTTCTTGGGGCCATCTGCGGGCATTCTACGCAGAGATCGATGGCGTCTTTCACACTTTAAGGATGATTCACAACGGCCATGAGCACTCAGAAACCAGAATTCGTTTTGAAGTTGGACGTGGTAAGCCAGGGATTTGACGGAAAAACGTGCTGGGTGCACCCGCGTGCGGGGGCGATGCCGGCGGCCAACGGCAAACCGGCTTCGGTGGTGATGACGATGCAGAAATTGCTGCTTTCGGGGTCGGATATCTTTTTCGCGCTGAACGAGATGCGCACGGATGACCTGGGCAAAACGTGGACCGGGCCGACGGAACACCAGACGCTGGGACGCAAAAAAGAAGAAGGCGGGATTGAATCCGTCATTTGTGATGCGACGCCCGCATGGCACAGCAAAACGGGCAAACTGCTTATGACGGGACATGTGGCGCGATACCTGGGGGACGACCTGGAGCCCGACCCGCGCAAGCGCGCATCTGCTTACACCGTGTACAACCCGGAAGCGCGGACATGGTCGACCTGGGAGACGGTGAAGATGCCGGAGCTGGATGGCCGGTTTTATTCATCGGGCTCGGGGTCGGCGCAGCGGTATGACATGGCCGACGGGACGATTTTGCTGCCGATTTATTTCAAGGGCCTGGAAGACTCCAAGAATTCATGGGGGACGTCTTACAAGGCGGCGGTGATGCGGTGCGCATTCGACGGCGAAAAGCTGACATACATCGAGCATGGCAATGAGCTTTCGGTGTCAACGCCCCGCGGGCTGTATGAGCCGTCGGTGATCGGGTTTGAAGGCCGGTATTACCTGACGATGCGTAATGACAAGTTCGGATACGTGAGTGTTTCAGACGATGGGTTGAACTATTCCGACCCGGTCATCTGGCACTTTGATGACGGGCAGGAACTGGGGAACTACAACACCCAGCAGCACTGGGTGGCGCATCACGGCGGGCTGTACCTGGTGTACACCCGGCGCGGGCTCAACAACGACCATGTGTTCCGGCATCGCGCGCCGCTGGTGATGAGCAAGGTGGACACCAAGACGCTGCGGTTGATCCGGTCGACTGAAACCATCGTGACGCCGGAAAAGGGGACGCGGACGGGCAACTTCGCGGTGGTCAACGTGAACGAAAACGAGACTTGGGTGACTGTTGCGGAATGGATGCAGCCCAAGGGGTGCGAGAAGTACGGGAGCGACAACCGGGTGTGGGCGGCGAGGATCTGCTGGACGGAGCCGAATAAGCTTTATCCGGCGCATTCGGCGGGGTAAGAAGTCGTCCCGTGTCCCGGGTGCCGGGTCCCGCGTCCAGAGTCAAGACTTGAAGAGTTTTCAGAGGTTAAGAATTTCATATGGGGGGGTATGGGTTCCATAACTTCATTTGAGGATATTGCCGCATGGCAGAAAGCCAGAGAGTTGACGCGTGAGATTTACCGGGTGCGCGGTATTGGCCCTCTATCTTAAACGGTGATTTCCGCGAAGGGGGAGATTGGGGATTCGATGGCGGATTTGAAGACGCGTTTGAGGTTGAGCTGGTTGTCCCAGACGGCCAGGTCGGCGTGGCGGCCGGGGGCGAGGAGGCCGATCTGGTGTGATTTGTGGATGGAGAGGGCGGGGTTCAAGGTGACGGTCTGAATGGCTTTGTGGGCGGGGGTGCCGGTGAACTTGATGAAGTTCCGGAGGTGGTCGGGAAGCAGGAGCGCGCTGCCGGTGAGGCCGTGTTTGTCGGTGCGGCCGACGCCGCCTTTTTTGTAGAAGTGGCGGCCGTCATCCCAGATGTAGGGACCATCTTCGCAGCCGGCGCGGGGGACGCAGTCGGTGACGAGGATGATGGCTTGGGTGCCGCGGCAGCGGAGGACGAGCTTCACGAGGATGGGGTGGACGTGGCTGCCGTCGCAGATGAGGTGGATGAACTTCACACGCTCGTCGACGAGGGCGACATGCTCGACGGTGGGCTGCTGAACGCCGGAATCGCCGATGAGGCCGGAGTTGTTGTCGAAGACGTGACCCAGCACGGTGGTGCCGGATTCCAGGCAGGCGGTGATGCGGGCGGCGTCCGCATCGGAGTGGGCCATGGAGACGATTTTGCCGGCGGCGACGAAGGCTTTGACGGCGTCGGCATCGCCGGGAATGCCGGGGGCGACGTTGATCATGGTGAGGGCTTCGCCGGCATCGGCGAGGACACGCTGGACGTGCTCAGGGGTGGCGGGCCGGGAGTTTTCCTGGAGGCTGGCGCCGGTGAGGTGGGGAGCCTGGAAAGGGCCTTCCATGTAGTAGCCGAGCATGCGGGCGGCGTTGGGCTTGTCGTTTTTCATGCAGCGCAGGACGTTTGCGGCAACCTGCTTGTTGGACTCGGGCGGGAGGGTGCCGGAGCAGACCTGGCAACTGGTGACGCCGAGCTTGATGTACTCGGTGAGTATGTCGGCGGGGTCGTCGCGGAGGATGGATTTATTGAAGCCGCCCAGGACCATGAGGTCGATGAGGCCGGGGGAGAGGTTTTGGCCGGCGAGGTCGATGGTTTTGAGGTTGCCGGTGTATTTGCCGGTGCCGACTTCGGAAATGGTGCCGTTGTTGACGAGGACGTGGCCGTGGAATTGGGCGCCGTCGCCGATCCAGAGGTTTGCGTTGGTGAAGGCAAGAGTTGTCATGAGAAGTCCGAAAAAAAGGTACAAGTGATAGGGGATAAGGTACAAGGTTTGACGCGGGGAGTCGATTGGGGGGAGTGAGTCATCGCGCGAGGGGGTGCATGACGGATTCTGCGGAAGGTGGATTCAGGGAGATTGGCGACCAAAGAGTTCACTTATGTCGGTGAAGGGGGTTGATCGGGAGCTGGCGGGACGCCGGCGCTCCCGGTTCAGGCGAGAGCGAGTGAGATACGGGCTGCGGTGTCGGGGGAGAGGGTTTGAGGGGGTTGCCAGGCGTGGTCGGAGACTTCCAGGGTTTGGAGCGTGAGGGAGGGGGAATCGGTGAGGAAGAGGTATTGGAGGTCCCAGTGCTCGTGGCGGGGTTCGTTCTTTTTGGGGTTGGCGGGGATCCAGTGCCGGTCGAGCCAGAGGGGGGTGGATTCCCAGTTTGAGACGGGGGTGACCTGGGCGG
>CAZIWA010000183.1:0-7930 GCA_964542875.1 uncultured Phycisphaeraceae bacterium | reverse complement strand
CTTTTCTTCTTCGCCGACGCAGGACACCGGACCTCTCGCCCCTCGCGACAAAAAAAAACGCCCGGCTGGCCGTAGCCTAGCCGAACGCTTTCGGGGGCAAGAATAAAAAGCCGGGAATGGGATTTGAACCCACGACTTCAGCTTTACGAAAGCTGCGCTCTACCACTGAGCTATCCCGGCGGCGGCCACACATTATAACGCCAAATACACATTGTCCAACCTGCACTGCCAAACCACATTTCCCCCCACTCCCGCACATCCCTGCGACAATACGGCACAACTAGAAAACCAGCCTTCTTTCGGCTAAGATTACCGCACCTTCACCCTCCTCCGACAGGCACCCCGCCGTATGGACAAAACCGTCAAACACAAGTGCGGCGTCTTTGGCATCTGGGGTGCCACCGACAGCACTCAGCGCATCTACACCGCTCTCTTCGCTCAACAACACCGTGGCCAGGAATCCGCAGGCATCGCCGTCTCCGACGGCCGCGCCCTTACCGCCCACGTCGGCATGGGCCTCGTCCCCGAAGTCTTCACCCGCGCCGTCCTCGCCTCCCTCCACGGCAAAGGCGGCATCGGTCACAACCGCTACTCCACCACCGGCGAAAGCAAAATCTGCAACGCCCAGCCCATCCTCAAAGACTACATCGGCGGCCAGGTCGCACTCGCCCACAACGGCAACCTCATCAATGCCGACAAACTCCGCCTCGAATATGAACGCCGCGGGCACATGTTCACCAGCACCAGCGACACCGAAGTCATCCTTCACCTGCTGGCCTCCCACCACCTCACCAAAAAAGACCCGCTCGACGAAGCCCTTCAACACCTCGAAGGCGCCTACTCCCTGATCTTTCTCTTCAATGACCGGCTTGAAGTCGTCCGCGACCCCTGGGGTTGGCGGCCGCTGGTCCTGGGCCAATCCGCTGACGGCCACTTCTGCGCCGCATCGGAAACCGTCGCACTCGACGCCCTTGGCGCGCGCTTCATCCGCGAAGTTGAACCCGGCGAAATCGTCACCATCAACGACAATGGCATCTCCTCACGCCGCTTCGCCGCACCTCAGCCCCAGGCCCACTGCATCTTTGAGCATGTCTACTTCGCCAACCCCAGCTCCAAGGTCTTTGGCGACACCGTCCAGATCGTGCGTGAAAAGCTCGGCGAACAGCTCGCCCGCGAAGCCCCGGTCATCGCAGACGCCGTCCTCCCCATGCCTGACTCTGGCCGCTCCGCAGCCCTGGGCTTTGCCCGCATCTCCGGCATCCCCTTCCGGGAAGGCATCGTCCCCAACCGCTACGTCGGACGCACCTTCATCCAGCCCACGCAAACCCAGCGCGACCTGGCCGTGCAGCTCAAGCTCAACGTCGTTGGTGAAGTGGTCGAAGGCAAACGCATCGTCGTCGTGGATGACTCCGTCGTCCGCGGCACCACCACCCGCGGAAAAATGCTTCAGCTCCGCAAGGCCGGTGCAAAAGAAATCCATCTCCGCATCTCCTGTCCCCCCATCCGCAATGCCTGTTACTTCGGCATCGACTTCCCAGACCCCTCCAAGCTCATCGCCACCGGCCGCACCGTCGACCAGATCCGTGATTACCTGGGCATCGACAGCCTGCACTTCCTCTCCCTCGACGGCATGCTCTCATGTGTAAGCCGTCCCAAGGAAAACTACTGCACCGGCTGCTTCTCCGGTAAGTACGTGCTCAACATCGATAAGCCTGTGACCAAGCTTGACCTTGAGCGACACCAGCTCAAGATGTTTTAAGCGTCTTCAAGCGGGTTTCCGACAATCTTTCCGCGTGCCATGCTCTCATCCGCGTGAGCATGTCTTGCCCCTGCTTGTACTTATCCCACATCTACTTTTCTGATCAATACCAATACACCGGGTAATGCCGCTTGGGGTTCGTCGACAGGTTGTTGATGAGCAGGGCTACCGCCAGCAGCACCATCGCACCTAAAAACACCGGGAAGATCACGTACCAATAGCCGAGTTTGTGCACCTTGTCGGTCCCGATCACCGCAATCAGGGCCGTCGCCCCGCCAGGCGGATGCAGTGACCTTGTCACGTGCATCCCCAGCACCGCGGTCGAGACCGCCAGGGCGCACGTGATGGCCATCTGATCCACTCCCGGCACAAACTTAAACACTGTCACCCCCACCAGCGCCGACACCACATGCCCCAGCACCAAGTTACGCGGCTGTGAAAACTCCGCCAGCGGCGCACCATACGTCAGCACCGCAGACGCGCCAAAGCTGCCGATGAGGAAAATAATGTCCGTGTGGTCAAACATCGCCATCAGTTGGCCAAGTTTGGCGATCGCGTAGATGCCCATGAAGGCACCCAGCCACGACCACAGGATCTTCTTGATCGGTTTGCGTTCAGGACAATGGCCCTTGGGGGCCATCCGGGAGAGATAAATTTTAAGAGGCTTCATGGGAACTCTGCGGGGTGGGAACCAGAGAACCAGTGTAAAGCACCCCGCCTCCCGATGCACATCCTGTTGGGTGCGGCCGTGTCCGTGAGGCCCACCGCGCCATACCCAATACCCCAAAACAAACCCGACTAATCCAAACTCACCCTCGCCAAAATCGGTCCTGCATCTATGCCTTATGTTCGGCCCTTCTCCAAATCCAAAATCCGCCGCCACAACATCATCGGCTTGATCGCCGCGTATCCCGAATCCTGCCCGTCGTTAACCTCAACTACAATCCACCGCCCCGCCACGGTTCGCGCGATATCCACCACCAGAAACGGCACGCTCAGCCGCGTCGCCGCCAACTCCGCCAGACGAGTGATTTCCGTTGCCTCCGCATCTGTCGGTTTATATGTCTCGCTGTACCAATAAGCACCCATGCCCACACATTGGCCCTTCCAGCAAAACGTCCGAAACTCATAGCTCTTGGGCAGTGTCACACCATTGCTGACGCCTACCGGTTCCAACGGAAGAAACTCGCGACAGATCACCTTCTGCCATCCGAGGATTGGCTCCGCCCGCCATTGCAACATGAGCGCATCGAATTTCTCCGCCGAGGTGATGATTGCCTGATCGCGGCGGTGCCGGTTGGTCTGTCGATGTCCTTTGACAAACACCGGCCATGTAAAATGCTGTTCCACTTCCCGGGCCGAAACCGGTCCTTCAAACCACACGCTCCGCGGCGTCACATCCGCCAGCAGCGGGTACCAATTGGGAAACTCGCTGGTGCGCTCATATTCCTCATGCGTGTGAATCAGTTGAATCCCAATCTCCGCAAATGCTCGATACCTGGCCAGATAATCCTGTGCGGCACCCATCCGCGCCACCGCCAGCACCGGACGCTCCAGCCTTAATGGATGCCGGCACTCAAAATAACGGTCGAACTGAAAGTCATACACACCCACGCCTGTCGGCTGCGTTACCAGCCAAAGCGTCTCTTCAACACAAGCCAGCTTGAATGATTCCATAACCTGCACTCCCGGAAACAACGGAACCAAAACGACAAATCTCACTATCCCATTCACCCCTTCTTCAACTTCTCATGGATCTTCCCCATCATGCCAAAGTGCACCCTCAGGCTCGCCACTTCGATGTTCTCGATCTCAAACTCGCCTCCCAGTGAAGGCGGCTTGATGAATGTGTAGCACTTGCCCGGCCCCAGCGTCATCCCCACCTCCATCAATTGCCCCACCACATGCGGCATAAACCACTTCTTGGCATTCTCCATCTCCTGCGCACTGGCCTTAAACTCTTTCAAACTGCTGCCCGCAAAAAATAACTCCCCGATGCACGCCCGTAGCCAATAAACCCGCCCATCGGTATCCACCAGGAACAAATCCCCCATGGCGGTGATCAGCACCACCGCCATGCCGTGCCCCACCAGCCACCGCCAATCCTCCAGCAGCGCTTCGGTATCCACACCATGCGCCGACACCAGCAATTCCTTCAACGTGATCTTCATTGTCGCCCTCTAGGTACCGATGCGTTCACACCACATCGCGTGATGCCACTGCGCAGATTATCCCCGAAAAGCAAACCCAGGTGCGCAAAAGCTAATCCTGTCGCTCATCACGAATGTTAAAATGCGAACCCCGGGCTCAAGCGCAATGCGTTAGAATCCTGGCCCACGCGGGAGCGTAGCTCAGTGGTAGAGCAGGGAGCTCATAATTCCTTGGTCGTCGGTTCGACCCCGACCGCTCCTATTCCCGCCCAAATCTAAAACCGCATCCCCTTCACGTGCAGCCGCACAGGGCTGGGCCGTTGTGCGCCCGCGCCCGCCACTTCATCGTAAAAATACCCGCTGGTGGTTTCCGTCTCCCGCTCCACCTTCCACACGTGGGTGTTGGTCACATAATCCGGCTTCTGCTTAAACGGCGTGATGAACGCAGGGCAAAACCATTGCAGCCGGTTGTTGGGCTGCGCTGCGAAGTTTCCATTGTCCAGCGCGATCACATGCGCGCACTTGTTGCCGCCGTCGCCTGCTTCTTCCGCGTCTTCATGGCCGTACCAGTCCAGGGTGAACAGGTACTGCCCTCCTTCAAACGTCCCGTCCTTCATGCGCAGCCGCACCCGGGCATCCGCCAGCCTGTCATAAATGATCGCAGTCACCTCATAGCTGAAGCAATCCCAGAACTGCAGCCAATCAAGCGGCACCTTCGGCGCTTCAGCTTTGTGGCACAGCGCATGGATCGGCAAGCGGTTGATGGCCGCTCCCTCTTCCGTCACCACATGAAACCCAAGCGCCCGTCCGTAAATCGAAGCCGCGCCGTACGCACACACCTTGACGAACTCACCGTGATGCGACTGCTGGTCATAAAGAAATTCCTTCCTGAGCAAGCAGTAGAAACGCGGGATATTCGTGTTGAGGGTGGGCAATTCGGGTGGGTTTCCCTTGGGCAAGAGGTGCGCAATGATCAACGCAATGCCGACGTCCCTCCATTATAAAAAATCACACCGGAAACCAATAAAAATCTTGACCGGTTTTTGAAAATATTTTGATGCTAATCACATGTCGCCTCTCCTTCTTCTCATCAAAAATGAAAAAGAGCCCGGTTTCGGGCTCTTGTGATTCAGAAATCGCAATTCATAAATTTGAAGTCCTAAATCCCTCCGCCCTCAATTCGCCTTCATGTAATGAAACTGCCCGCCTTGCCCGCCCACAAACGGCACGGTCAGGTCCTCATTCTTGGACCACTGTCCATGTCCGTCGGCGTAGACGAAATTCCCGCCCTCGCCGCCGCCCAGTTCCGGCAGATTCCCACGATGGTTGGACACCGGCGAGATCCCTCGCCAATTGTCCCCCGCCGTGCCCGCCTTCCACGTCGGGTCCCAGATCAAAGGCCGGCCCGAAGGCGGGTCATACCGAAACGCATACGTGCTGTTCTGTTTCACCGTCGGCCCGATCCGGTCCAGGATCGGCAAAAGCCCCCATCTTCTCGTCCACCCGTACCAAACCGCATTGTCATTGGGAATGCCTGATATCGCCGGGTTCGGCGGAATCCCGTAGTCATACAAATCACAATCCGAATAACCTCCAAAATAGCTGTACCCGATAAAGCTCATGTCCGTCCGCGCAATCCCCCCTCCAGGCTGAATGCCCGGCAGCATCGGCCTCCACATGTAGTTGCTAAGCGGATCTCCATCGCCCCAGCTCCCGCCCTCCTTGATGCTCGGCGCTGACGGGCAATTGATCATCTTCGCCGTCACGTTGTATTCGTTGTACAGCAGCGGCCCCTGGCTGTAATCGATCGACTGCAACCCATAAAAGCTCCCCGACGGCAGATACTCCTTGTTGTCCGACGCATACACCGAAAATGTCAGATACATCTGCTTCTGATTCGTCATGCACAGCACACGCCGGGCCTGCTCTCGCCCGCGTCCCAGCGACGGCAATAGCAGCGACACCAGCACCGAAAGAATTGTGATCACCACCAGCAGCTCAACCAGGGAAAATGCGGATTTCCAATTTCGACGGGGTTTCAAGATTCCCCTCCTTGCTATATTTGGCACATCAATTAAAGAAACCTGACTCGGACGACGTGTCCCCAGATGTTAATGCTCAACCTCACCCCGCACAATGTTTTTTTAGCCCTCCCAACCATCAATTCACTCTGGGACAAAACATAATTTCTCAGCATTTAAACCAAAAATGACAGGCGCATGCACAGCCATTTCCCTCTGTGGGACAGCCCAATCTCCAGCCACCGCAAATATGCCTCAAGCCTTGTCACGACGTCCGTTTCCACCAATCGATCCTCAATCGAATGGACTATTTGGTATCAAAAATATTTTTGACATTCCCCCTCCTGTCTATACCATCAGCGCGTCAAAAACCTCAGCCGCTGCGCGCAATGGATGCCCTCCCGAACACGCAATTCCCCCCAATCCCCGCTCAGGACCTCCACACATGACCAATCCAGCCCCAGCCCAGCCCGACGCATCCGGCCTGGCCCAAGCGCTTCAAACCTGGCTCAGCCAGGCCCGCGCCAAGCTCAGCCACTCCCCACTCACCCAGGCAGACCTCACCGCGCTGGACACCCTCGCCGCGCGTGCCGGTTCCTCCTCCGGCAAAGTGCGCCAGCGCCTTCTCTACGCGCACACCGCCCTGCCCGTGCCCACCAGCCACGTACACGCCATGTACTTCATCGAGCCCACCCCCGGCGGCGGCGCTTTCGACCTCACCCCCAACTACGCCTTCCCCTACAACACCGTCCACGATGCCGTCATCGACGGCTGGCAAATCGTCCAATTCCCCGACTACAAAGCCGTTGTTCAAGACCGCCAGATCGACGTCCCCGGCTATCAGTTCATCCTCCAGAAACTTGAGGTCTACCATGACTAATCCCCGCGAAGCATCCCCTCTGCTCCTCACCGACGAGCAGATGATCGACTTCATCATCAAGGGTTACATCCTCATCACCCCAGGTGTGAATCCTTCCGTCCATCAGCGCGTGTGCACCGAGCTGAACAAAAACGGCACCATCCACGTCGATCTGGAAAACGACCCCACCGGCCTGGAGCTCCTCGATAAATCCCCCGCCCTCAAGGAAGTATTCGATGACCCCGCCATCCATGGCGCCACCATCAGCCTCGTCGGCGAAAACTACTTCATCTTCGGGCGCTACTGCCACGCCAACGGCCCAAACCAAGGCGGCGTCTACTGGCACCAGGACGATGTCAACGCCCGACACTTCCAGGTACGCCGCCTCATGTTTCTCTATTACCCTCAGGAAGTCACGCTCGACATGGGCCCCACCTACGTCGTCCCCGGCACCCACCTGCTAAACACCCCCACCGACCAGATGCAGGCTTACGGCAACATCCGCGGCCAGCTCCCTCTCACCGTACCCGCAGGCACCGTCGTCATCACCCATTACGACATCTGGCACTCCGCCACCCGCAACAAGAGCCAGAAAATGCGTTATCTCGTCAAGTACTACGTCGATAGAACCCAGGAGCCCACAGGCCCCACGTGGAACCACAACCCCAGCACCGGCACGCCCCGAGCCATGCAGCGGATGCACCACACCTGCACCGCATGGTCCCCCAGCGACTATTACAAAGAACGCCACCTGCGCTGGCGGCTCTGGTCGTACCTGCTTGGCGTCAAGGGCCCCGCCGTCTGGGAACAGTGGACCAAGCTCCACCCCAGCCCGCGCCCGCTGGCCGACGTCTCACCTGAAGACATCCAGGGCTACATCGGCGCACCAATGGTCTAAGCGCATCCCCGCCACGACAAAGCCTTCCACCGGGAGCGCCGGCGTCCCGCCGGCTCCCCATCATCGCCCGTCCTCGACATGAGTGACCATGTCATCCGCGCGATCCCCGGATTTTGATCTCACACCTTCCCACTCACCTTCGGATACTTCCCGGCCTTCACACCCTCCAGCAGTTGCCAGCAATAGTGCTGCATTCGTGGCAGATGAAACATTCCCTTAAACAGGTTCCCCTTCACCGGCGAA
>CAZIWA010000182.1:0-8103 GCA_964542875.1 uncultured Phycisphaeraceae bacterium | reverse complement strand
TGGGCGAATAGACAAGACGTCGGCTGTTGATTCCCGAGGTCGCTTGCCATGTCTTGCAGAAACTTGGGTCATGATCAGTCCAAAGGGAGAGGGGGGGTAGAAAGAGCCGGAGAGGATTATTCAAAGGTTCCGGCGTGCCACCCGGAGAGACGCCTGACGGGTGTTAAAAGCCTAAGACCAGCGCGGTGTAGAACTTGAAGTTGTTGTTGGGTGTCTGGGCGTTGTAGACGGTGGAGGCGTATTCGTCGGAGAGGCCGACTTTGAGGGAGAGGTTTTCGACGTCCTGGATTTTGAGCTGCCACTCGGCGGCGGTGAGGGCGCGGTAACGGCCCAAGACGCGAAATTCCGGAAGGAAGGTGCCGGTGAGGGCGAGGGTCTGGCGCGGGGTGGGCTTCCAGAGGAAATTCAAGCCCATGGAGGCTTCGGGGACGATGTCTTCAATGACGGCGTCGTATTGCTTGTAGAAACCCATACCCAGCTCGCCGGTGAGCTTGACGGTGGGGGTTTTGATGAGGTCATACCCCGGGCCGGTGCGCATGGAGAGGCGGTGATCCCAGTCGCCGAACTGGTTGTAGTCGTAGCGGCCCAGCAGGAAGTAGTACCAGGGGCTGTCGGGGAGGAGCCAGTCTTCGCGCAGGCCGGTGGTGAGTTCGTTTTTGTCGTTGGCGCCGTTGACGCGGCTGTAGTAGTAGCTGATGTCGTAGGCGGTGCTGGTTTTTTTGTTGCTGCGGACGGTTTTGAAAGCCAGGCGGAAGTTGGAAGTGTCATTCACGTAGGACTGGGCGCCGGCGCCGAGCTCAAGCTGGCTCTTCCACTCGGAAATGATGTTTCGGAACCAGTGGGGGAGGATGACGTCGGTGATGTTCGGGCTGGCATCGGCCTGCTGGGTGGAGGGCTGCGTGGAGCCGTGCTTGGGCGGGCCGGGTTGGGTGGTGACTTCCTGGACGCTCGGCGCGGTGGCGGGGTCTTCGCCGGCGGTGTGGGGGGCGGTGGCAGCGACCGGCGCCGATTCGGTCCAGGTGATCATGGGGAGCTTGACGCGGCTGGGGTCGGGTTCAGTGGTGAAGGATTCAGAGGGACGGACGACGATTTCCTTGACGACCTCGGGCTTTAAAACCATGCGGCCCAGATCGGGATGGTTCACGATGACGGCCTTGGTGGAGACGACGACGACCTGGACGGTGAGGGAATCGCCGGAGACGAGATTCACCTGCGCGGCGCGGGCCGGCACGGCGACAAGGAGGGCGAGCAGGAAAAACAGGATCCATTGGACCCGACGACTTGGGCGGGGAGGGGCGTGCATGATGGCCTCGCTGGGGGCGAAATTGACCCAACAAGCATAGGTTGAGGAAGTGGGAAAAGTGGGGTGGGGAGAAAAAAAAGGAAGATGGAAGATGTGAGATGTCAGATGTTTAAGAAGCTAGACAGAGCTGTCAGAGTTGGGAAACGATCCATTGGGCGGCGGAGAGGAGATCGGGGGCGGTGAAGTCGGGGGTGGTGTGGGGATTGGAGAGGGTTTTGCCGCCGTGGCCGGTGGTGACGAGGATGGCTTTGGCCTGGATGTTGCGGGCGAGGGCGAGGTCTGGTTCGTTGTCGCCGATGACGAAGGATTGCGCGGGGTCGAAGGTGTGGTGGGCGAGGGCCTGATGGACCATGCCGGGGAGGGGTTTGCGGCAGGTGCAGGGGTCTGACGGCTTGTGGGGGCAGAAGTAGATGCCCTGGAGGGTGATGCCGTGGGGTAGGAGAAGGTCGCTGAGTTTTTGATTGCAGGCGTGCATGTCGGCCAGGGAGTAGATGCCGCGGCCGACGCCGGACTGGTTGGTGACGACGGCAAGGGAGAGGCCGTGGGATTGGAGAAGCTGGAGGGCTTGGACCACGGTGGGAAGAAGCTCAACCAACGCGGGGTCTCCGAGGTAGTCGTAGAGCTTGATGAGGGTGCCGTCGCGGTCGAGAAAGACGAAGCGGGTCATGGGATTGGGGTCTATGGGCTGGGGGTCCAGGGTCTGGGGAAGAGGGACAGGTTAAGGGGTTTTGGGGTGGGTGTCGAGGTGGGAGAGAAGAAAGGTAAAAGGGATAAGGTACAAGGAAAAAGGAAGAGAGGACAAGAGTACACAGATCAGAGATTAATGCCGTCGCGGGCGATGTCCGCGGGGGTGGCGTTGGTTGCGATGGTGTCGGGTGGGGCGTTGTAGGGGCCGGGGTCGGTGAAGCCGGGGGTGTGGTGGCGGACTTTGAGGATGGTGAACATGCCGCCCATGGTGATGACGCCGTGCGGGCCGTCGGCCATTTGCATGGCCAGGGAGTTGTCGGGGGTGTCCATCATCATCATGTCGCCCATGCCGGTTTCGCCCATGGCCATGTAGCCGGGGACGGCTTTGCCGATGGCCTTGTCGAGCGTGGCGGGGTTGGTGGAGATGACGTTGGGAATGCCGTGGCCCATCTGGTTCATGACGTGGTGGGTCATGTGGCAGTGGAGGGCCCAGTCGCCGGGGTTGTCGGCGACGAATTCGATGTCGCGGGTGGCGCCGGTGGGGACCAGGACGGTGGTTTCGGGGTATTGGGCCGAGAGAGGGACGGGGCCGCCATCGGTGGCGACGGTTTTGAAGCTGTAGCCGTGGAGGTGGATGGGGTGGTGGTCCATGCCCGAGAGGTTGCCGATGCGGATGCGGACGCGCTCGCCAAGGGAGGCGGTGAGGGGGGCGGTGCCGGGGAAGCATCTGGCGTTGAGGGTGAGGATGTTGAAGTCGGTCATTTCGTTGGGGTCGGGGCGGCGGGTGCCGGGCTTGATGGCCCATTCGCTGAGCATGAGGACATAGTCGCGGTCGGGTGGCGGGGTGGTGGGGTTTTTGGGATGGACGATGAACATGCCCATGAGGCCCATGGCCATCTGGGTCATTTCGTCGTGGTGGGAGTGGTACATGAAGGTGCCGGGGTGGAGGAGGGGGAATTCGTATTTGAAGGTTTCGCCGGGGTTGATGGGGGGCTGGTTGAGGCCGCCGACGCCGTCCATGCCGGAGGGGAGGATGATGCCGTGCCAGTGGACGGTGGTGGGGGCGGGGAGCTTATTGGTGACGTAGATGCGGACGGTGTCGCCTTCGACGGCTTCGATGGTGGGGCCGTGAACCTGGTTGTTGTAGCCCCAGCAGTGGGCCTGGAGGCCGGGGGCGAAGGTGTGGAGGACGGGTTGGGCGATGAGATGGAAGACTTTTGCGCCCGCGATGGTTTTGAATGGGAGGGTGGAGCCGTTGGGCGTGTGAACGGGGGTGTAGCCGTGTGGTTTTTGCGTGGGTGGGGTGGTTTCAGGGGCCGGCTGCGGGGTGGATTCGTCAGCGAGGGCTGGGTTTGGGTTTTTGAAAAGGACAGCGGATGCGGCGAGAGCAGCGGAGGAGGCGAGGGCCTGGCGGCGGGTGAATTGAAGCGTCATTTTTAGTGGCTTTCGGTGAAGTTGTTGGCGATGTTCTGGTTGGACGAGGGGAGGTTTTGGGTGTCGGGTGAGGTGAAGTCGGTGCCGCTGCCCAAGGGGATGCCAAGGGCCAGGAGCTCGGCGGAGCGGCGGGCGATGGCAAGGCGGCCGGCGGCCAGGGCGAGGGCTTCCTGGGCCTCGATCTGGGCGAGACGGGCGTTTAGGAGGGTGTCAGCGCCGATGAGCATGCCGTTGTATTCCTTGAGGGATTCATCCATCCCCTGATCGCGGGCGGGGAGGAGGATGGCGGCGATGGTTTGATGATGCTGGTCGGCCCGGGTGAGCTCGGTTTTTAACGAGCGGATCTGGGCGCGGAGCATGGTTTCGACGTTTTGAGCGAGGGCGTCGGCCTGGAGGGCGCGGGCATGGCTGCCGGCGATCTTGGCTTGGCCCTGGTCAAAAAGGGGAATGGGAAGGGCGAAGATGGGGCCCAGCGACCATTCGCCGTTGCCTTCATCCTGGGCTTCAAGGCCGAGCTCGCCTTCGGGGAGCAGCCGAGTGTCCCGGTGGGCTTTGAGCAGGGCCGAGCGGGCGAGCGTGTCTGCCCGGGCGGCTTTTAAGGCGAGGTTGTTTTTGAGGGCTTTAGGCTGGAGAAAGGCGTCGTGGAATGGTGGGAGGGCGTCGTCGGCGAGCGGTGCGATAGAGGCGTTGACGGGAGGTTCGCCGATGCCGATGAGCCCGTAGAGCGTGTGGATGTCCCGAGTGTGGCGGGCGATGGCCTCCTGGGCGTGGTCGCGCACCTGAGTGGCCTGGGCCAGAAGCTGGGTTTTATGAACCGGGGTGATGTTGCCGACACGGTCTAGCTCCAGGGCGAAGGTTTCGATGGCGTCTGCGACATCCAGAGCGTTTTTGCGGATGGCCAGGGCGCGGGCCTGGGATTGCAGGCGGAGGGTTTCCAGCTCGATGTGGGCCAGAAGCGCGGTGACACCGGCAGCGGTACGCGGGCGCAGGGCGTCAAACTCCGCTTGAGCGACGCGGGTGCGGATGGGGATGTAGAGGACATCGATGATGTTTTGGGCGATGCCCAGTTCCAGCCCGGTGCCTGCTCCTGCGCTTTCGAGGGGGACTTTGATTTTGCCTTCGAGGACGGGGTTTGAGATGAGGCCCGCCTGGACGACCTGGGCGTAGGAGATGTCCAGGTCCTGGTACATGGCCTGGAGGCGGGGGCTGTTTAAGAGGGTGAGGCGGATGGCGGCGTCGGGGGTGAGGGGTTTTTGAAGGAGCGTGATGGAGGTTTGTTTGAGGGCGGCGCGCTGGCTGGAGGATTGCGGCCACACCGGCTGGGCGGACCATGCCTGGTTAATGGGGGATTGGAGGTCGCTGAAACCCTGCTGGGTGGGGACCTGGGCGCAGGCGGACAATGCCAGCAGCAACGCGGCCAATGCGGCGGCGGGCTTGCGATTTGAAGCGTTCATGAGGATTCCTGGGCAATGGGATAAGACGACGCGAAAACGATGGTTTTGCGTGGCTTATCGGCTAGACCAGGAATTGGCAGCGCTGGGAAAGGAGGGTGAGCTGATCCGGCGGCGGGCCGTGATTCGAAGGCACGGGGGTTGGAGAAGGAGTCGCCAGCGGGGCGGGGAGAAAGGAATCAAACATGAAGAGCAGAGGCGGGTGCAGGAGCGTGGTGAGGGCATGATCGATCTGCACGTTAGGCGTTGCGATGGCCTGGGCGTGCTGGTCGCAGCAGGAGGGGTGCGATTGGTCGGGCGTTGGGGTTTGGGTGTTGCAGCAGGCGTGGGGGGCCGCAGCGGGGGACGGGGCGGCGAGGAGCGGGCATGCGCAAGCAGCAGTGCTTGCGATGGCAAGACAGGCGAGGGCGAAACGGAGCCAGTGGAGCATGCGAGTCACGTTTTTTAGTTTAGGGCGCGAGAGGCGGGTGAGCAATGGACGGATTGACGCGATTGGGGGAAGTGGGGATTTTTGGAGATTTGCGTTTGGGGGAGGGGGTGGCTATTGTTTTCAGCGCCTTCAATAGAAGGTTACCTATCCTTTGAAAAGTGGAGTTTGAGATGAATATCAATCCGATTGTCACGCCGGTGGCGAGTGCTTCGCGTAAGCATGCTTTGGTGGAGTTTGATGCCAAGCCCACGCCGGAAAAGATTCGTAAGCGGATTCTGGCTGATGACCGGGTGAATGCGGGGTTTGAGTACATCTATTCACCTGCGAAGACTTACGACGAGAGCAAGTTCCTGGTGTTGGCCAATGAGAAGACGGTGCTGGTGGGGGCGTGTTTTTTTGATTCGCAGCCGAAACTTTCGAATGTGCATGGCAAGAGCATGGCGGATGATCTGGAGATTCTGTTTGATCCGTTTGATGACGGGGTGGGGTATGTGCAGTTTTACTTCAGCCTGTCTGGGAAGACGCCGACGGTGTCGGACAATGCGCATCGGGATTCGGAGCCGCTTAGCGAGGTGATTCTGGCGACGCATCTGCCTTATCCGGAGGCGCAGTCGTCGGGGTTTGATGGGGTGAAGCTACAGAAGTACCGGTGGTGGGACGAGACGATTGCGGGGTATGCGATTGCGGGGTCGCGCTGCCGGTGGCTGTTCGCGTGGTTTGATGTGAAGGAGGTGTTTCGGAATGGGAAGTCGGCCGGGTTTAACGTGGCGCGATATCGGCCTTACATGGATGAGTTCAGCTCGTGGAATTTTGCCGGGGGGAACGGTTCGCAGGATGCGCTGAGCCTGGGCAAGCTTTACATGCCGAAGGTGGAAGTGGCGACGCTGGAGACGGGGAAGGTGACGCTTGCGGGGGATGTGCTGACGGTGGAGGGGGGCGTTAAGGGGATGAAGTCGCGGGTGGCGCTGAGCGTGATCGATCCGCTTGGCGATGCAGTGGAGGTGGCGCCCATGTGGAGCGGAGAGACGTTCAAGCTGGAGATCAAGACCGGAGGGCTGCGCGGAAGGTACAAGATCAAACCGCTGGCCAGCGGGCAGCCGATCGAGCCGGGGTATGTGGCGGTGGATTTACCCGAGGGCAAGCGGGCCAGGGAGTTCATGCTGAGCCTGACGTGGGATTCGCCGATGGGGGTGATCGCCAATTACTACACGCACGAGCGGCTGGACCGAGATTTCGGAGCGTTTAAGAAGATTGGGATTCAGCGGTGCCACTGGATCGAATACAGCAACTGGCCGTCGTTTTGGGAGGGGCCAGCGCTGGGGCCGTACTGGGGCAAGGAATACGCCAGGACGGTGAAGCATGTGGGCAATTACACCGGCGCGGCGGTGGCCGCAGCGCACAAGAACGGGATGGAGTTCATCGCGGACCTCAAGACGTTTGACCTGGGGTTCAACAGCTACTTTTCCGAGAAGCCGTTTAAGAAGAGCTCATCATGGGAAGAGCTGGAAAATAAGTATTCGGCGTGCGTGCCGGAGATCGCGGCGCACCCGGAACTGGCCCAGCAGACCAACCCGGCGTGGCGGCAGAAACCGAACTTGCCCGTGGCGAAGGTGACGTACTACAGCGATGTGGCTTTCCCTGCGTTTAAGCCGGGAAGCCTGAGGGTGTATGCGTCGGCGGACAACAAGAAATTCACGCAGATAAAGGCGAAGGTGAAGACGGGGACCGTGAACCGGCAACACCTGCGCTGGACGCCCGCGGGCAATGTGCCTGACACGGGCAAGGCCAAGAACTGGTACATCGAGCTTTCGGGGATGAAGACGGATAAGCGGTACCTGGCGTTTAAGGTGGAGGGGGAGAAGTTTGAGTTCTGGCATCGCGGGTTCATGTTCGCCGAGGCGGTGGGGGTGGACGGCAAACCGTGCGTGCTGACGCCGGCGACCTCCGGCGGCTTTGAGCGCGGGTTTACCTTCTGGAAGGGGTGGCAGGGGTGGAGCAACCAGACTGAAGCCCTGATTCAACGGCGCAACTGGACATCCAACGGCGTGTGCGTGGCGTTTGATGAATCAAACAACATGCCGACCCTGCTGGACCCGTCATTTGAACAGGCAAGGCAGATCTGGCTCGACCGGATCAAGATGCTGATCGATCTGGGCGTGGACGGGGTGGATATCCGGACCTACTGCCACCACAACGGGCCGATGCACTACTTGAAGTATGCGTTTGCGCAGCCGGTGATCGATACTTTTAAGAGCCTGTATAAACGCGAGCCGGAGCTCAACGATGGGGACTATGAAAAGATCCGGAACATCCGCGGGGACTTCTACACGCAGTTCATGCGTGAGGCGAGCAAACTGCTAAAGAGCCATGGGAAGAAGCTGATCGCGGAAGTGGAATCGGGTGTGGAGGTGCCGACGAATCTGCATGTGCGCATGCAACTGCCGATCCAATGGAAGCAGTGGGTGAAGGAAGGCCTGCTTGATGAAGTGCATATCAAGTGGCTGAGCCCGTGGAGCCTGTTTGCCCATGAGGATGTGCTGCCGTTTGCCCGGAAGCATGGGGTGAAGGTGCACGTGATCAGCCGCTGCCTGCACTATGGGCCGGGACGGCGGCACCGGGAGGCGGCGATACACCTGGTGTCGGACAGCGTGCGTACGGGTTTTGACGGATATCGGTGGTATGAGCAGCAGAACTTCTCGGATTTGAATCAAGAGGGGTATCCGAGCTTCAAGGGACCGATCGTGGATTACTTTGCGACGGTGAAACACACATTGGATGTAATGGGGGCTAATTTATAA
>CAZIWA010000181.1:0-8116 GCA_964542875.1 uncultured Phycisphaeraceae bacterium | reverse complement strand
AATCCCCAGTTCCTTCCCATCAAGATACTTGTAAATCCCTCCCGTCTTATCCGAAATCTCCTTCAGCGTCGGCTTCTTCCCATACGCCACCAGCGGGTCCGCCCGCAAAAACTGAATCGCGTTGATCTTCGTCCCGCTCTTGTTCGCCTTCACCACATCCTGCACGAACGTCCGCTGATCCACCTCGTAAATCCCCTGGCCGGTGATGTCATCCGAAAGAATGTAAATCAGTTGTGGGTTGTACGACATCGCCGATTGGATCGCCTTCACCGCGTTGTTCCCGCCTTGCGGGATCACTCGACCCGAATCGATCCAGTTGAATACCTTCGTCTTCGACTCGTTTGAAACCCTCTTCATCCCCGGCGGCGGCACTTCCTTGGGATCATTCCCCTGAAAGAAAATCACCGCAAATTCCTGCTTCTCGGATAACTCATTAATCGACCGCTTCAACTCATTGATCACAAACGGCAGCGTCGAGATCAGCGTGCCCGAGGCATCAATCAGGTACACCACCCGCACGGCGTTGCCGCCTGTGCCAAAGAATGTTGACGTCAGCCCGGTTCCCGCTCGCTCTCCGCCGCTGAACAAATCGCCCTCGCCACCTTTGCCGCCAGCGCCGGCTCCGTCGCCCCCTCCAAAGATCACCGCGCTCGTCCCGGTTCCTCCGCCGGAACTGCCGCCAGACCCGGGCCCCATCCCGGCGGCCGCGCCAGAACCCGTCATATCCGCCAGCGAATTGACGCTTACCGGCGAATCATGAATCGGAAGCGGCCGCGCAGGGCCTGTCGGCGAAACCGGCCCGGTCCCTGTGCTCGGGCTGCTCACCACCACCTGCGCGCCAGGTGTATAGCTCAGCGGTGTGATGGGAATGATCACCTGTTCCTTATCCGTCGCCAGTTCAGGCGCCATCGAAATCGTCGCAAACGCAATGATCAGCAGCAATCCCACGTGCAGCAGAAGCGATACCCCGTAAGGCATCACCCCATTGAGAATGTCACCGGCCTCATGTGCAACGCTCACTTGCTCGTCGTCTTGAGGGGCCTGTTGCGCAAAGTTGTTCCAAAACATCACTGCCTCCGAAAGTAGGGGGAACCGATTCAAACATCCAGGCCAACCAAATGCATAGCCGCCTCCGGACACGCCGGCGGGCCTTCCATCAAGCAATGACGTTTGACCGCCCCGGTCGTCCTAACCTCACCCAAAATTTATTTTTAACCCCAAAAAGCGTACGATATCCCGCCATGACGCAAGAGACTGATTCAAGGATGAACGTCGCCGTTGTCGGCGCAGGCCGGATGGGCCGACACCACGCCCGCACTTACGCCAGCCTTCCAAACGTACGGCTTATCGGTGTTGTCGATCCAAACATCAACAAAGCCGGCATCCTCACCAAAGAGTTCGGCGGCATCCCGTTCTCCAGCGCCCAGGAACTCATCACCGCCTTCCCCTCGCTCGACGCCGTCTCCATCGCGTCCACCACCACCACCCACGAAGCCGCGTCCGTCCCGTTCTTAAACGCCGGGATTGCCTGCCTCATCGAAAAACCCATCGCCGGCGACACCGCCACCGGCGAACGCATCACCAAGGCCGCAGCCGCCTCCGGCGCCACGCTTCAGGTCGGCCACACCGAACGCTTTAACCCTGCCATCCGCGCGCTCGCCCGGCTCAACATCCGCCCGCGTTACATCGAAGCCGCACGCATCAGCCCCATGACCTTCCGCTCGCTCGACATCGGTGTCGTCATGGACATGATGATCCACGACCTGGACATCATTCTTTCCCTGGTCAACCAACCCGTCGCCGACGTTCAGGCCACCGGAGTCAGTGTCATCGGCAACAACGAAGACGTCGCCAATGCGCGCATTCAGTTCGCCGACGGCTGCATCGCCAACGTCACCGCCAGTCGCATGGCCTTGAAGACCGACCGCAGGCTCCGGCTCTTTTCCGAAGACGCCTTCGTCAGCGTCGACTATCAAAAGCGCACCGGCGTCGCCATCCGCAAAACCGACAACCACCAGGCCCTCGACGATGTCCGCGCAAAACTTGCCAGCGGCCACGACCTCTCCAGCCTCGACTATGCGGGACTTGTAAAACTCTCTCCTCTTGAGGGTTTGTGTGGTTTTGACACAAACGACCCCTCGGCGAGCATCTCCGACCCTCTCGCGGCGGAGCTAACTTCCTTTCTGCACAGCGTTAAGACTAATACTACACCCGTTGTAACGGGAGCTGCGGGCCTCGCCGCAGTTTCACTCGCTCAACGTGTCCTGGACGCGATAAAATCGCACAAATACCAGGATTTACCAGCTCCCAGAGTGCCTTGATCATGCGCTGGTTCTGCTCAGACCTCGTGGAATCCATCGAAGCCGGGCTCATCGCCCAGGCCAGGGAAGACGACCTCGCCCAGTCCGTCTACGGTTTTGACGCCTTGTCGGAACTGGGTTTACATCCGCTCATCAAGTCCGCCCTAGCCAAAACCGGTTACGGCGTATGGCCCGAAACCCCATATCCCGGCGACTGGTCCAAATCCAAAAAATCCCTCGCCAAACGATGCGACCTGGTCCTCACCCCCAACGGCCTTCCGCTGCGCGATCCAGCCATTAAAAATACGCTTTTTGACTCATTGCCGGCCTCGGACCCGGATGAAGCGTATTGGCTGGAAGTCAAGACGGTGGCACAGTTTGAGAAAGACGGTCCGTTTTCCCGGTACTCCGCTGAACTCTTGAGCCCCGTCGCCGCGGATGTTCGTAAACTCTGGGAGGACCCGGTGATACGTCACGCCGGGCTCTTGCTGGTTCTGTTTACGATCAATCAGGAAATCGCCGACCACGACATGATGGCCTGGCACGACCGCTGCATGAAACGCGGGCTCCCCGTACAGCCTCCCGTGCTTCGCGGATTTGCTTTAAATGACCGCATTGGCAATGGTTACTGCGCAATCGGGATCTTCGGCATCCGTGGATAGGTGCTCGTATATTCCAGCTTTTTCCCAACCCGGTAGAATCGCCCCATGTCTCAATCGGATATCAAACGCGTTGAAGTCGCCGTCGGCGCACTTATAGACTTTGATGAAAATCCCTGGAAAGTGCTGGTAACCAAGCGTCCTTCCAAGGGCATTCTCGCTGGTTACTGGGAATTTCCAGGCGGTAAGCGTGAGCCCAACGAATCCCTCGCCGACTGCGTGGTTCGCGAGTTTTTCGAGGAAGTCGGGCTACGCGTGCAGGTCGTCGACACCCTGGCTCCCGTCGAACACACCTACCCCCACGGCTTGGTCAGTCTCTCTCCGTTCATCTGTAAGTTTGTATCTGGAAAGATCTTATACAACGGAGTGGTGGACCATCAATGGGTTCACATCCGGGACCTCACCAACGTGCCGCTTCCGCCCGCAAATGCTTCCATGGTCGCTGAACTCATCGCTTACGCCCAAAAACAGACATTGAAATGACTCAATCACCCACCATTCCAACGCGAGCGGCAGGAATTCCCTGGTGGGTTTACGTGCTTTCGATCACCGCAATTGCCCTGGTTTTAAGGCTTTGTGTCTTTGGCAACCTCTATTATTCCCCGTTTTTTGCGTTCCTGATGGGGGACGCCGAAGGCTATGACCTCTGGGCCCAGCGGATCGCCGCGGGCGACTGGATGGGGGGGGACCAGGTCTTTTATCAGGCGCCCGCCTATCCCTATTTCCTGGCAGTGGTTTATAAGCTTTTTGGCCATTCTCCAATGACCGTAAGGGTCATCCAGTGCATTCTCGGCGCATTGAGCGCGGGGATGCTGGCGCATGCCGGGCGGCTGTTTTTCGGTCGGATTGCCGGGCTCTTCGCCGGGCTTTTATATGCGTTTTACCCCATCGCGATTTTCTACGATCTCACCCTCCAAAAGTCGTCCCTCGATGGGCTTTTCATGCCCGGGCTTCTGTTGGCTCTGGCGGGCCTCTACGCGCGTTCGCAGGCCGGCAAGGGTGGTGCGGGGGCCTGGGTTTTTGCAGGGCTTACAGGGCTCGCCAGCGGGCTTTTGATTCTGACCCGGGAGAATGCCCTGGCCCTTGTTCCGGTGTTGCTTGTTGCGATCATCTGGTTCGCGTGGCCGCTGGGCGTAAATAAGCGTTTTACGCTTCCGGCGGCCTTTTTTGCGATTCTGGCGCTCACTTTGGCCCCAGTCGCGGTGAGAAATCACAGCGTTTCCGGCGAATGGGTGCTCACAACATCGCAGGCGGGACCGAATTTTTACATCGGGAATCACCCAGGCGCCGACGGCAGCTATCAGCCTCTCCGGCCCGGCAGGGGGTCATACCGGTATGAGCGCACCGACGCCATCGAGCTTGCCCAGGCAGCCACCGGAAAGCCTTTGACCGCATCGGAGGTGTCCCAGTACTGGATGGGGCAATCGCTGGACTACATCAAGAGCCAGCCCGGGGATTGGCTTGGGCTGATGGGCCGGAAAGTGGCGCTTGCGTTTAACTCCCTTGAAGCCGGCGACACGGAAGACCCGTACACGTACGCGGACTCCTCCTGGGTTTTATGGCTGACGCTGGCGTGCCTCAACATGGGCACCCTGACCGGTCTTGCGGTGATCGCACTGATCACTCCGGGCGGGCGGGCCAAGCCGGTCTACGCCATCGGCGCAATCGTGCTTACTTTCGGGGCCAGCGTGATCGCGTTTTACGTGTTTGGCCGGTACCGGTTCCCCATGGCGCCGGGCTTGGCCCTGCTGGCAGGGTTTGGCATTTCCCGGGTGCTGGACCTTCTGGCGCTTTGGCTTGCCGCAGAGCCTGCGCCCGGGCAAGCGCGGGCACGATTGACGCTCCTGGTCGCCACCACTGGGTTTTTCGTTGTTTATGTCTTCTCCAGTATTCCGATGCTCAACAAGGATGTGATCAAGGCCGTCAGCTACAACAACATCGGCAAGGAACTGCTGGAACAGAAGAAGGCTCCGGCCGAAGCGATTGTGATGCTTGATAAAGCCTTGACCCTCAACCCCAGTTACGCTCAGGCCTACAGCAATTTAGGCGCGGCATTGGAACAGACCCAAGGCCCTGCGGCGGCCGTGCCGGCGTTCGCCAAAGCCATGGAACTGGCGCCTGAACTTACGATTGCACGACGCAATCTGGCAAGAGCCCTCATCAACGCAGGGCAACCCGCCCAGGCGCTTGAAGTTCTCAGCACCGGGCCGGCTGATGCCGATTTGATTTCACTCAGCGCCAAGGCCTATGGCCGGCTCAACAAGCATGAGTTGGCTTTGGCTGCAATGGAGCGGGCCGCGACACTGGCCCCGAACAACCCGGACATCTTTAACACGCTGGGCATCACCCAAGCGCAAAACGGCCGGATTGACCTGGCTGAACGATCCTTCGCCAAAGCGGTGGCGCTGAACCCGAAGCATTCCAATGCACGCGTCAACCGGGCACGGGCGCTGATGGCCTTGCGTCGGCCTGACGATGCTTTCATGGAACTCAAAGAGCATCTGGCCAATTATCCTGACGACCAGAATGCTCAAGATTTGCTCAAACAGATCACCACTCCCGGCAAGCCGTGAGCACAGGTGATTAGTCCTGGTTTTGCGTCTCAAACGAGAGCAGCAGATCACGGATCTGCTTGTATTGGATCAGCGGTGTGTAGCTGGTGGTTTGGCCGGGTTGAGCCGGTTTGGCCGGCAAAAGATGCTGCATCATGGCGATCCGGGCTTGAACGGGGTCTTTGGCCTTAATGGCGTCGAAGATCGCCTGGTGCTCGGCAAGCATGGCGGCAGTGGCGTGCCTGGGATCTTGAAGGGTATCGATGCGCTGAATGCCCCAGACGAAGGAAAGCACGCGCAGGTCCCGAAGGATTCTGATGGCCCGGGGGCTGGCCGCGGCTTCCATCAGGATGCCATGAAAACGCAGGTCGGCGCCGGCAAGCGCACAAGCGGAGACTTCGTCAAACGTCCGAGCCTGTTTGGAGTCGATTTCGGCAAGCAGGGTGGCAAGCCGCTGGACTTCACGAGCAAGAAGTTCAACCACCCAGGGGGCGGCTCTTTCCGCGGCACGGGCGGCGACGCCGGACTCAATGGAGGACCGAAGTTCAGCCAGCTCAAGGATTTCGTCAGGGGTGGGGTCGTGAACAGTCGCGCCCTGATGGGTGATATGCCTGACGATGCCTTCGCTGTCGAGTTGCCGGATGGCTTCGCGAATGGGACCCCGGCTGACGCCGGTTTCGCGTGAGATGACTTCTTCTTTAAGTCGTGTGCCGGGCGTTATCTCTCCGAGAATGATCTTCTCTCGAAGATACCGATAGGCGTGTTGTTTGAGGGTGCTTGGAGAACTCATATGGACCGCCTAGGGTTTGAGTGACTGGTGCAAGACAGACGCTCCCGGGAAGCGGTATCAGACTTATGCATTCTAAGGTTTTAGAACACAAAAATCGCGCAGTGTAACCCGATATAGGGGAAACCCTTATGGCGATTTTTCTACGCGGCTGACAGCCTCAATTGTCGACAAAATAAACTGTTCTTCAAACCGCTTGTTTAAGGGGAAAAAGTTAAACCCCTATGATTTTGCGAGAATTGTTGACACATTAAGGTTATTCAGAATTGTTTTTTTGCCGCTTGGCAAGGGGCGTGGTAACGTTCGTCTTACCATATTAATTCAGTTAAAAATTATCATGGTAAATCAGAAGGTCCTTCAGAAAACATTAACGAGGCACTCTCATGGTGAAAGTTGTGATGATCGGAGCGGGGTCGGTGGTGTTTGCCAAGAACCTCATCGGCGACATCCTGAGCCACGGCGCGCTGGCCGATGCTCAACTGACGCTGGTTGATATCGACGTCGACCGGTTGGAAACCGCCCGGCAAATGGGCCATTTGATCGCGCGTGACCTGGGGGCCAAAGGCGCGCGAATCCATGCGACGACGGATCGCCGGCGCGCGATTGAGGGGGCTGATTTCGTGATCAGCGCGATTGGCGTGGGCGGGTACGAAGCGACGCTGATCGATCATGAATTGCCCGCAACTTACGGTTTAAAGCAGACCATCGGCGACACGCTGGGAATCGGCGGGATATTCCGGACCCTCCGAGGTGCGCCCGTCCTCCTGGAAATCGCGAGGGAGATGGAAGCGCTGTGCCCCAATGCCTTGCTGATCAATTACTCCAATCCAATGGCCACGCACCTGATGGTGGTGCAGCAGGCGACAAAGATACAAGCCGTAGGTCTTTGCCATGGCGTTGTGAATACCGCGCAAACCTTGAGGCTGCTGCTGGGCATGAAGGACCTGCCGGAAAGCACCGTGTGGGATCATTTTGAGATGCACCCGGATGACCCCAAGCGGATCGCCCAATGGAAGGAGTGGTGGTCCTGGGCTCATGTCAACGACATGAGCTATCTCTGTGCGGGGATCAATCACATGGCGTTTTTCCTCCGGCTTCAAAAAGCCGGAAAGGACGTGTATCCGCAACTGCGTGAGATGCTGTCGATGGATCACATGCTGCGGATGGACCCCATCCGGTTTGAGGTGTTTCGCTACTTCGACTACTACATGACGGAAGGGTCCGGACATACTGCGGAGTATGTGCCTTGGTTCTTAAAGAGCCCTGAGGAGATCAAGGCCAGGCACATCGGTGTGAGTTCCTACCTCAAAACATGTCAGCGTCAGGACGCCGGCTACAAGGCGATGCGCCAGGATGTGCTCGACGGCAAGCAAATGGTGGAGCGCGACTACTGCGTGAGCGTGGAATATGCCAGCCGAATCATCAATGCGGTGGTGACTGGCGTGCCGTATGTGTTTAATGGAAACCTCTCGAATCAAGGAGGCTCGCTGATCACGAACCTCACGCGGCAAGCCTGCGTGGAGGTGCCTTGCGTGGCCGATGCGGGAGGTGTGACGCCGATGTTCGTCGGAGATCTGCCTGCACAGTGCGCGGCCTTGATCCGAACGAACATCAACGTCCAGGAACTGGTGGTGGAGGGGTTGCTGACCCACAACAAGCGGCGTGTGATGCAGGCGGCCATGGTGGACCCCAACACCGCGGCGCAATTGACGATGGGGCAGATCAACAAGCTGGTGGACGAGATGTTTGCGGCGCAGGAAAAATGGATCGGAGCCTGGTGAGTAATGCGGAGAATCGGGGTTGCATCCAGACAAAAAA
>CAZIWA010000180.1:3764-8250 GCA_964542875.1 uncultured Phycisphaeraceae bacterium | reverse complement strand
AATCACCTGGTCCTCACCCCCGAGGTCCGCGCCGCAGCGCGCGCCCAGCTCACCAAGGCCGTCAAGCTCGCCGACACCTCGCGCGCCAAAGCTCAGATCCAGACCATGGTCGACCTCCAGACCAGCACCGACGCCTTCTGCGACGCCATCGAATACGCCCACCAGACCGGCGACTACGCCAAAGCCGTCAAAATGATGGACACCAGCTTTGAAGTCGCCGACAAGCTCAACAAGCTCTACTCCCACTTCATGAACCCCAACCGGATGGACAAAACGTCCAACGCCCAGTTCCTCTCAGGCGGCTACGCCAAGCAATACGGCAACTTCGCACAGCAGATCACCTCCGCCAAGGCCTCCGTCGCCCTCCCCCGCTTCGTCAAAGGCATCAATGACACCGGCAACACCGCCTGGGCCCAGGGCTACCAGAACCCCGGTGCCGACGTCTCAAAACTCCAGGACCTCGACACCACCGTCGTCCCCGACGTCAAATACCAGACCCAGCGCTACCCACAGGCCTTCTTCTACCGAACCGATGTCGATGTTCCCGCCACGTTCAAAGACCAGAAAATCGAACTTTTCTTCCCCGCCATTGTCGCCAAGGCCCTCCAGGTCTGGGTCAACGGCAAGCCCGTCTCCTTTGAGCACGACGGCATCACCGAAAACACCTGGCGCGGCCCGGAATACTTCTGGATGAACTACGACCACCGGCTCACCGTCGATGTCACCGCCTACATCAAGCCCGGACAGAAAAACACCATCGCCTTCCGCGCCTTCAAGAGCTACGACTTCGGCGGCACCTACGAACGCATCTTCCTCCTCGCCCGTTGAAACCAAAAACATCATTCCACCGCGCCTCCATTGCATCGCTCCCGATGCAATGGAGTTTTTTTTTCACCTCGCACAATATTCGCACTAAATTCCATTGACTTCTCCAACCCACCCCAGCACAATGACATAACATTTCTTATAGGTTCCCCAAATGCCTATTTCTCGCCTCTCTACCTCTGGTTTCGCCTTCACGCTCGTCGAGCTGCTCGTTGTCATTTCCCTCGTCGCCGTCCTGCTTTCCATGCTCCTCCCCACGCTCTCCAACACCCGCGAAAAAATGCGCCAGCTCCGCTGCGCCACCACCCTCTCGCAAATGGGCGTCGCCAACGGCTCCTACGCCGCAGACAACAAAGGCTTCAATGTCCACGGCGTCGAATCCCTCGGCGCAGCCGTCTCCGGCTACGGCCGCAAGTACTACGCCTCCCCCGTCTTCGACGACGACTGGTACAGCACCGACAAAACCCACCCCCAGCCCCCCGGCGATAACCGCGCCAACGGCGGCACCGGCGAACAAAACATCTGTAACGTCGGACAACTCATGTGGGACTTTTACCTCCCCGAAAAAGCCGAAAACGTCGCCTGCGTCCAAACCGACTTTTATGAGCCCGGTCTCGCAGCCGTCACCGACTTCACCCGCATGTCCAAGTACACCTACCCCTACGCCTGGATCGACACCGTCAAAGGCCGCTTAAACAACAACTGGGCCTGGCGCACGGACATCTATCAGGCCGCCCCCTCCTACCACGGCCCCCGCACCACCTACGTTGTCCGCGGCCCCCTCTCCAAGAACGATTCCCTCCCCTCGGCCCCTGCCCGCCGCGCGCTCTGGGTTGATAACGAAGCCGTCGCCTCCGCCCTCATGCCCATCAACCCCGGCATCGCCAACAACACCCCCGTCCCCTACTGGGGCCGGGTTCATGACGATGGCGTGAACGTCGCCTATCACGACGGCCACGTCGCCCTCTTCCGTGATCCTCAGCGCGTACTCATTTACAACTTCAAAACACCCTCCACCGGCAACTATGACGCCAAAACCGGCGGCGTCACCTCCATCTTCTCCGGCGGCGGCCTGGACCTTTAACCCACCCCCCCCCTTCTCCCATCCCTCCCTCCGACCCGCACCACCAAGCTCTCCAAGTCCCGAGACCCCCATGTCTTTAAAAGCCCGCCACTCACACGCCTTCACGCTCGTCGAACTCCTGGTGGTCATCGCCATCACCGCGGTGCTCTTCTCGCTTCTTTTGCCCACTCTCTCGGGCGCACGAGTCGTTGCCCGCGCCGCCGTCTGCGCCAGCCAGATGCGCCAGCACGCCACCATGACCACGCAATACACCGCTGATTCCAAAGGCTTCCTCCCGCTCCCCACCTCCGGCCACAGACTCACCAGAACCAACCCGACCGGCTCAGGCGGCATCCAGGTCTACCCCAGCTCAGACCTTTACATCATGACCCGCCCCTCCGGCTCCGTTGCCGACTGCCCCTTGGGCAATCCCAAAACCCTACCCAAAGGTTACGGCTGGTTTTACGCCCAGGGCTACCTTCCCCCCACCGTCACCAAGACCCCGGCCGCCGGACGAAACCGCCCCCTCGGCATTCTTCAATGCCCGGGCACCCAGCCCCTGGTCTACCGGAGTTCCTTCCAGTGGGGCCGCGGCTGGGTTGACTACAACGAGTTCAACTACCGCCAATCCTCCACCATCACCCGTGTCCTCTCCGAAGGCAACACCGACGTCTACACCAATCCCCAGGGAGTCAGCGCTGCGTACTGCTGCTACATGGGCGACGCCCTCATCTCCTACAGCGACTACGTCAACCGCGGCTGGCACAGGACCAGCGGCACCAAATACACCGGAAAAGTCGAATACTGGGCCCCCGGCAACGCCTGGGCAGTCGATAACGAAGGCTGGCTCTACTCCGCCCCAGGCGGCTCAGACCCAACCCTGGGTTGGCCCAAAAAACACAACAACGGCATCAACATCGGCTACATCGACGGCCACGCAAAATTCGGCGCTAAAGACATGTCCGTCACATCCGCCGGCGACGATGTCTCCGTCCCCCCCGCCGTCTATTACAGCATGGCAGGCGGACAGTCCTACACCGCCGCCTACTCCTCTTCCAATGCCGGCTTCCCAGGCGCCACCGGCGGCGGAGATGGCCGCGTCACCCAACTCTGGACCTACTACGAAACCGGCATTCCCTAAACCCGGGATGCACAACTTTCACAAAAACCCTAAGGTCGGTCGGATTCGACGTCCTCGTCGTAATCCGACATCCGGTTTTATCCTTGAAAATCACGACGGGCCACTCACCGCCGCCGCTCCCACACCAGGTGCGAAAGCTCCGGCGCAATCAGCTTCGTCATGCCCAGTTCCACCGCCGCCGTCGATCCCGGCAGCGCGAAAATCAGCGTCTCATCCGCCAGCCCGCCCGTCGCTCTGCTAAGCATCGCAGAGCTTCCTACCTGCTCCCAACTCAGCATCCGAAACAACTCCCCAAAGCCATCGAGCTTCCTGCTCAGCAGCCGCTCCACCACTTCAATGGTCGTATCCCGTTTGGCAATCCCCGTTCCCCCTGTGGAGATGATCGCCTGCACTTCTTTATCCGTCAGCCACAGCCTCAGTTGCGCATCGATCTGCCACGGCTCATCTTTCACGATTGCATAGTGCTTCACCACATGCCCCGCTGCGGCCAGTTGCTCTTTGATGATCGCGCCGCCCTTGTCCGTCTCCGGCGTACGCGTATCGCTCACCGTCAGCACCGCGCACGTCACGGCGATGCTCTTGGCCGCTTCCTTATGAGCCGCGGACGATCCAGCATTCTGTTTCTTTGGCGAGCAGCTTTCCATGGCAATTCCTGGGGTAAAAAGAGAAGCCCCAAGATTACCTTAATTTCATTTCCAAGTGACAAAGCACGGCGGCAGCGGTGCCCTATCTTGCATACGTACCCTTCATCAACCCCCGTCACCCTCAGAGAGAGGGCAGGGGTCAGGGTGCTCTTCGCATGGTTATCCTAAGGTTTCACTTCATACTTCATAACTCGTAATTCATCCTTCTACTTCCCCGCCGCATCCATCGCATCCACCGCCCCCGTCTTCCCCGTGCCCACATCCTTAAAATCCCCGCGCAGGCACTTAAGCGCATACCGCTCCACATTGATCTCATCGGCCGTCCTGAACCCAAGCTTCCTCAGCACCGGCAGCGGCGGGCACCATCCCTGCACCGCATGCTGCAAAAAGAATCCCTGCACCGCCAGCGACAGCAGCAGCCACTTCCGGCTCACCGCCACCCCCATCACCAAACCTGTCAGTGTCAGAGTGGACGACCCTGTCTCCAGCATCCGCTCCACGTCCCATTCCTCGTCCAGTTCCGCCAGGCGCTTATCGATCATGTCCGGATGCTGCGCGTAATACGCCACACGATGGTGCGTCTCGCACAAAATATGCTCATTGACCTCTGGATCCGTGTTCTGTGGCACGCGGGTTGATGTGCTGGCAATCATGGCTCACTCCTTCTGGTTGGCCCCGAAAACCTTGGGTGACAAACCTTGCGTAAAGCACGCACTGCACACCCTTCAACCTAACCACGACACCGCCCCGCCCACACCGGGGAAACACTGAACCTGCCCTGCAAATAACCCGGCCCCCGGCCAAGCCCGCCAT
>CAZIWA010000180.1:0-3664 GCA_964542875.1 uncultured Phycisphaeraceae bacterium | reverse complement strand
ATCAATCCCTACTTGGCAAACGCCCCATCCACGCTCTGTTCCTGGGGGTTCTCCCGGATCAGCCTCTGGCTTTCCCGGTCCAGCGCCGCGTGGGCATCCTGAATCAATTCCAGAATGCCCACCGGCACCTGTTCATCCTGCCATCGGCTTTGGATGTTCTGCGCATGCCGGTCGATGAGCACCCCGGCGCGGTTAAGCCCCAACAATTGTTCCGGCCGCGTCAGCGTCTCCAGGCTTCCCAGCGCAAACCACACCGCCTGCAACCCAATCAGGTCCGCCACTGACTCCTTCAACCGCTGCGACTGCGTATCTGCCGGCAGCTTGAGCGCGTTCTTGGCAAACGACGTCCAATGCCCCAGCAAGACCACCCACGTCAACCCCTGAGTGTTAAGAACAAATGAGTTCTCGGATGACCGGTCCGGCGGTGATGGAATGGCAGGGTTTTGGCTCATATATAGATGCTACGCCTCAAGGATATTTGGGTTCGTCCATCTCACGTATACCAAACACGTATTTAAAGTTCGCTAGGCCGAACGCGCCGCCCCGTGGCGGCGGAAAGATGCACCGCCTCCACCTTCTGCATGTATAGCAATCCCTCTTCAAAATCAGGCGACACCTTAAACGCCCTGCCCGCCCGGGCCAGGCGCACCGCAGCGATAAAGTCATCCTCCGCCCACCACTCCTTGCGCAGTGCCGCCGGCACTTCCACAGCCTTGAGCGCTTCGCCCGCCCCGGCCATCTCCAGAGTCCCGCCAAACGTGTACCGCAGCGTCCCCTTGGTGCCCCACACCGTCAACCGGTCCCCCGGTGTCGTCGCATCCACCGCCAGCCCCAGATGATGCTCCGTGCACAGCGCGCCTGACGCCAACCGTCCGGAAATGGAAACCACCTGCGGCACCTCGATCGTCACCTTCTGCCCACCGGCATCGGTCTTCTCATTCACAAACACCCCGGTCTGCGCGCTAAGCTGCTCGTACGGCCCCACCCACGCATGAAGCGTCTCGGCATAAATCCCCATCGCCATCACCTGCTTGCCCGAATAACGCTTCTCTTCCCGCCAGTGCACCGCGTTCACCTTCGTGTTTGTGCCCGACACATGCAGCATCTCCACGCTCACCACCCGGCCCAGCACGCCCTCGGCCAGCGTCTTGCGAATAAACGGCTCAAACGGCATTCTCGTCGGCGGCGGGCAAATCATCGCCACCAACCCCGGCGCCGAACGGCTCACCGCCACCATGTCATGCGCCTCCTCTACATCCATCGCCATCCGCGCCTGGCAAAACACATGCTTCCCTTCCAGCAGCGCGGCGATCGACATCTCACGGTGCTTGTACGGCCATGTCCCGATGAACACCGCATCCAGGTCTTTCCGCGCCACCAGCGCCCGCCAATCCTCCATCACCTCCCCGATCCCAAACTCCCCGGCGATCTTCGCGCCCGACTCCTTCGACCGGTTGGCGACGCAAACCAGCTCCACCCCAGGAATCTTTTTGAGCCCCGGAATATGCCTGGAACGGAAAATCGCGCCCGCGCCCACCAACCCGACACGAATTTTTTCTTCACCCGCCATCGCTGCACCTCGTGTTTCAACAATTATTTTTTCACGCCCGTCCACCGCCCCGGCAAACACCCCCATCATACATCCGCCTGCAATGCCCTAAACCCCCTCCAATCCGTGCTTTGCGTCTCTGTAATCAAGCATCTGAAACCGTGGCGAAAAATGGTGTTAAATTCAAACCCGAAAAAATGAGAAAATCCTGTAATACTATTTGACGTGCAACCAAACTGGGTCTATATTAAAGGAGTCAAGTAAATCACTTGACCACAATTTGCCCCCGGAAGCGCCCGGTTCGGCTTCGGCCAGCCGGGCGTTTTTTATTTTCCGTTTTTGACCCCCGCATTTACCCTGTAAAAGCCATTTTTTTAGCCCCTGCCACTCGCCCCCTTGATCGCCCGCTTCGCAGCCTCGGCTCATCCGCCATGAAATAGCCGAACAAGGCCAACAGCAGCCGAGTCTTGATATACCAGAATTCCCAGGCATCCCCGGAAGCACAAACTGTCATATCCAATCAAACTTTATTTGCGTATTGTCAACGACTAAATTTTTAGCTTGAACAATATATTAAAATTTAAACATTCAAAAACCCAGCACCCGCAAAACCCTCTCCGTCGGCTCCAGCGAACTCACCTCGATCACCTCTGCTGCCTCAGGCTTCACTTTACCATGCCGGTTAAGCCACACCGCTGCGATGCCCGCGCCCAGCGCCCCACGGATGTCCGCAGGCCATGAATCCCCCAGCATCACCGCCCGGTCAGCACCGCAGCGGGCCCTGGTCAGGGCTTCTTGAAAGATCCGTATATCCGGCTTGGCGTATCCCACCTCTTCAGACACAACCATGAAGTCGATCAGTTCAGTCAGACCAAATGTACTAAGTTTCTCTCGCTGCTCGTCCACTGTGTTGTTGGTCACGATGCCGACCACCGCGTAGCCTCTCAGCGCTGTCAGCAATTCCCGTGCACCGGGTATGAGTTGCCTGCGCCCCATGTAAAACGCCCGGGCATGCCTGGCCACCTCCACGCTCATCGCCGGTGCCGCCTGTTCTGAAACGCCATACGCCACCAGCACGCGCCTGTAGCGTTCCTCACGTCCGGCCTGAAGCGTCATGCGCCCGCAGGCCACTTCCAGGTGAATCTCTTCCAGCAGCCGGTTGTGCATCTCCTCCAGCACATCCACAGGCTGCGTCTGAAATACGGTAAACGCCCGATGGACCTCCTCCACCGTCGCACGGCTTCCCGACGTGTGGTCCAAAAGCGTGTCATCCAGATCAATCAACACCGCATCAGGCCGCGCCATAACCGCCTCAATCGTGCTTTGCCCAAAACTCCAGGGTAGGTTGGATTAGACTTCTTCGTCCTGATCCGACATCCTGCTTTCTGCCGAAAACTCCTGCACTGCCCCCAGGCGGTGCCCGGCTTACTTCTCACAGCGCCAGTGAATCCAACGACGTCAGCCCCAGCGGCTCACGCACGAAAAAGGGCTCCGCGTAGCGCGTCCCGATCCGGCTGCCCATGTAGCTGTTCATCTCTTTGAGCCACCCCACCACCGCCTTGTTCTTCTCGGGCCACACAAACTGCGATTCATACGCCTCGATGGCCTTGATCTTCGTCTCGATCTCCTCGCTGATGTCCAGGCAGAAGCTCGGGTTGGCCACCATGCGCAGGTGCGTGCAGTAGTAGTAGATCAGCCACTTGGGGTAAATCGGCTGACCCGGCAGGTCGATCTTCGTCAGTTTCGAGTCAAACCGAGCATCCTCGATGATCCGCGTGCATGCCACATGGTCCGGGTGCGCATCATCGAAATACGGCAGGAAAATAATCTGCGCCTGATGCTCCCGGATCACCCCCGCCGCTTTGTGCCGCGCCTCCAGCGTGTGCTGCACTTCCCGATTCTTAAGCCCCAGCAGCCGACGCTTCACCCCCATGATCTGCGCCGCGTTGGTCCACTCCTTGGTTCGCTGCTCCACCGAGCCCAGCGGCGTCGGCTCTCCATTGGTCATGTCCAGCAGCAGCACATTGTGCCCCTGCTTGGCCAGCCGGATCACGGTCCCGCCCATCCCCAGTTCCTGGTCATCCGGGTGGGGTCCGACAACAAGCACATTGGCCA
>CAZIWA010000179.1:0-8278 GCA_964542875.1 uncultured Phycisphaeraceae bacterium | reverse complement strand
AAACAAGGAAGCCCAGGGTAAGCATGTATTCATGCGCCACCCTGGGTTTAACCCAGTTTCAAAAAGCTCTTACACGCGCCCACGTCCACGCCAGCCACCCTGTAGCGACCTAACTCCGTCTGCCTTTGTCTTCACCCTTTCCCGACTCTGACTTTTCCGCCTCTTAACTTCGCGTCTTCGCGCCTTCGCGGTAAAACTCTTCCTCTTCGCTTCTGCGCATCCAACGCTCATTTCAAAACTTGGGGAATGATCAGCCCTCAGGGAGAGGGCTGGGATGAGGGTATTCTTTCCTCGATTATTCAAAGATCCTAACCCCTGAATTCAGCCCATCTTCCCCTCTGCCTTTTCACTTGCACCTTTTCCCTTTTACCTTTCCTCCCCCCTGTCACATCCTCGGTCTATTCCACGTCACATTTTGACACATGCAATCAAAACGTCCCTGCATAAACACGTATATCAGTATCAAACTTGAATAAACAACCTAGGATGTAATAATACATTTTCATTGATTCCCGCCTTGAACTTTTCATGCCTGCGTGAGTCCAAACCCACATCCCCTTATTGCACCGAGGCACTCTTCCATGCGTATCACAGCCGTCCTTGCCACCGTCATGATCTGCGCCTTCACGGGCCTTCTCATGGGCGCGGCCCCCGCTTCCGCCCCCGTCCCCATGTATTCCGACAAAGACCCGTACACCGCGGTCCCCGCCTACCGGGCCTACGTGCTTAAGCAGGTTCGCGAGCAGGACATCGCCCGCGCCGCCGCCAAAGCCAAGAACCCCGGCGTCATGATCATCGACAACGGCAAGCCCCTGGCCACCATCGTCATTGATCCCGCTCCCGAGCAGCCAGCCCCCCCCGCGCCGGCCCCCGGCGCCAAGGCCGCAGCCCCCAAGCCCATCGTCGCCCCTGACATGCGCGCCGCCCTGATCCTTCAGGACTGGGTCAAGCTCATGTCCGGCGCCACACTCCCGATCACCGACAAGGCTCCCGGCTCCGGCCCGATCATTTACGTCGGCTCCTCCGCCCTCAAAGCCGGGCTTGATCTCTCCAGCGTCAAGTTTGAAACCGGCGAAGGTTTCCGTGTCAAAGCCGACGGCAAAAACGTCTACATCGGCGCAGGCGACCCCGAAACCGCCGTCCGCGCCGTCGCCCGCTTCCTTGAAGTCGAATACGGCTGTCGCTTCTTCACCAACCTCGACTGGGGCAAAACCTACCCCAAGGGCCAAACCACCCTCACCGTCATGACCCAGGACTTCGCCGAGAAGCCCAGCATCATCAACCGCCAGATCTGGGGTGCAAACGGCGCCTTCCGCCACGCCTACTGGTCTCTCTGGAACGGCTCCGGCGGCGATCCCATCCCCTCCTCCCACTCCTGGCACTTCATCCCCGATGAAGAATACGACAAGCACCCCGAATACTTCCGCCTCGATGAAAACGGCAAGCGCATCAAAGGCCCCTGGCCCAACCTCGGCAACCCTGACGTCCGCAAGCGCTTCATCGAATGGGCGCTCCGGGAATCCGAAAACGGCAGCAAAAACCTCTCCATGTCCCCCCCGGACGACCACCGTTTCGACTACAGCCCCGAATCCCAGAAATACGACAACCCCGCCGTCATCGACCCCTCTTCCGGCCTGGTCTCCATGACCGACCGGTTCATGGGCATCGTCAACGAAGCGGCCAAAGCCATCTACGAAAAGAACACCAAGGCCCGCCTGGGTTTCTACGCTTACTCTGACTACACCCTGCCCCCCACCAACCCGGCGCTGGACAAGCTATCACCCAACATCATGGTGAACATCGCCCCCATCCGCTTTAGCCGTTACCACCCCATCGGCCACCCCAACTCTGAATCCACACAGGCCCTGCGTGACATCATCGAAGGCTGGGTCAAGCGCGCCACCATGCTCGGCTACCGCACCTACAACTACAACCTTGCCGAGGTGATGACGCCCTACTCCAAGATCTCCACCTGGTCGCACGACCTGCCTTACCTCCAGAAACGCCACTTCATCTCCTACAACTTTGAATCCTTCGACTGCTGGGAGCTCTCCGCACCCCACCTCTACCTCTCCATCCGCCTTGCCTACGATCCCTCCCAGGACCCGTGGCTCATCATGGCGGACTTCTACGACAAGTTCTATGGCCCCGCCGCCGAGCCCATGGAAAAATATTGGATGACCATCGACTCCGCGTGGATCAACCTCCACACCGAAGCCGGCTCCATCCACGCCCTGGGCGACGTCTACACCCACCAGCGCATCAAGGAACTCGACGGCTACATCACCGAAGCCGAATCCCTCGTCAAAAACGCCGGTTCCCCTGAATACGTCACCCGTGTGAACCTCGCCAAACGCGGCCTCCAGCGCGCCAAGTACTGGCGCTCCTGGTACGACGCCCTCATCGCCGGCAACTCCGTCGAAGCCCAGAAAATCTACGACGAGTGGTTCAAGGTCGTCGAAGAAACCTACGCGGCCAGAAACGGCAACGACTACGAGCGCGCCTACCTCCGCCGCTTCGTAGGCGGCGTCACCGCCACCGCCTACGCCTCCGTCCGTCCTCGGGAAGTGGATAAGACCGCCGCCCCCGTCACCCCGCCCGCGGTCAAAGGCAAGCCCGCCCCCAAGCCCGGCCCGGTCTACAAAGACCTCCAGCCCCGTGAGTGCATTGCCGTACTCCCCGACGAATGGAAGTACACCACCCAGGAAGCCCTCGATAAGGCTGGCATCAAAACCGACGTCTTCGTCCCCGGCTTCTACGACGCCGCCTGGAAGCCCGTCAAAACCTACACCAACACGTTGAACGGCCAGGGCTTCCCCGAATACCTCGGCGTCATGTGGTACCGCACCACCTTCAAAGCCCCCGCCAACGCCACCGGCAAGCTCTGGCTCCACTTCGTCAAGGCTGACCGCAAAGTCACCCTCTACATCAACGGCAACCAGATCGGCGAACCCGAACAGGAAGCCTTCAAGGGTATCACCATCGAACTCCCCCCTGGTGCCCTCAAGCCCGGCGAAGAAAACCAGATCACCGTCAAGGTCAACCACATCCCCCTCCCCGAGCTCTACCTGGGCGGCATCGTCGCCCCCATCCACCTCCTCAAAGAAACCAAGTAAAACCCACCCATAACCCAACCCAAACGAGCACGGCCCAAAGCCGTGCTTGTTTGCTTTATCCAGGCCCAATGCCCGTTCCATTCCGCGTGGCACACTGTAGACCGTCCGCGGGCTACGGCGTACCTTGCTCGCGCCAGCGTCAAGCCCCCGCTTCTCCCATCAACTCAATCATCTTTCCGATAAACACCCTGTGCGCCTCTACGCTGACCACTTGATCCCCCAAAACCGGCAATCCCGCCATGGCGATATAACCCGGGCGATCCCCCTCCTTAAGGCCACGCATCTCCAGCAAAACTTCCGCAAACCGACGCCTCTTGTCCTCGCCGGAAAACAACGCATCAAAATCCGGATTCATGAACCCGCTCATGCCCACTTCTTGTCGCCACTTCTCCAGCAGCAGTGCGGCAAACTCAGGATCGCTCTTCTCAAACGCCCGCACCATGTACATCAAATAACACTCAAGCACCCCATCATGGATCTTGATGTGCTTTTCCCTGTACATGACGAACGAATGCGCCAACGCCCCTCCCTTTACTTCACAAACCCAAGCGGCTCAGACCCAAACCAAAGCACATTCCCATCGGGATCCGCCACGCGCATCTCATGCGCCCAGGGCCGTTGCGTGGGCATTTGGATGATCTTCACCCCCTTGGCCACACACGCCGCGTGAACCGCCAGAACATCCTCCACCCCGATCCAAACCTCGCTCGGCCCCCCTTGCCGCTGGCTCAGCATGATCGGTTTTCCATCGCGTGACACCGCGCCCACCGGATCTCCCACGCCCCATTCGGCCTCAAAACCCAGCACATCCCGGTACCAGGCCATGCTCTGGGCAACGCTCTTGACCGCCAGCACCGGCGTCACGCACTCCACCATCCGTTGATTAGACCCATCCGCGCCCATGGCCGCCTCCGTGAAAAATGCCCTCGTTTTAAGCCTCTTCCCTTAGATTCATAAATCATAGTGAACGATTCATAATTCCCCAATAACTCATTACAATCCCCACATGCCCAGAGACCTCTACCTGCGCCTGACCATTCCCGTGCCCAACCACAAGGGCTATCGTTTCCATCACAGCATTGGCTCACTGCTTAAGTCCGCCGGCTGGCACGTGGTGACTGAAACCCGCAAATTTTCCTACTTAAAGCCTCCTGTCGACCTCGCCCAGGAGCGCACCGCGGACATCAAAACCCTCGCCCCCACCGATGCCGAAATCCTCGCCATCGCGCAGGACCTTCACGCCGCCGGCGTCGCTGCGCGCAAGATGGTCAACGCCTTCCCCGTCTACTACCGCCCCACCTCCACCCCAGCTTTCACCAGCTACAAGATCGACCCCGACACAGGCGAAAAAAGCCTCTACAGCGACCAGGCCCTTCAAATCCCCGCGGCCTTTCGCATCGGCCTCTGGGAAGTCTGGGAAGCCGAGGTCTACTGGAACGCCGCCAACCAGCCCATCCTCGTCAAACGCGCCCACAAGGAAATCCCCCCGCCCGAACCCACGCTGTTTGATCCTCCGGCCGAACCCGTCTCTCCCCCGGCCCCACTCGATGCGCAACCGTCCCAGTCGGCCGCCATCCTTGCGCCTGTCCCCGCCTCAATCCCCGATCCATTCGAAAACGACGCCGAAGCCCGCCAGACCTGTCTCGCCCATCACGGCGAAACCTGCCAGGCCTGCGACTTCAACTTCACCGCCCTCTACGCCGGCCTCGGCCATGGGCTCATCCAGGTCCATCACACCCCAAACTCATCCGGCAATCCCCCCGACCCCATCACCGACCTGGCCCCCATCTGCCCCAATTGCCACGCCCTGCTTCACACCACCACGCCACCCCTGACCATCCAAACCCTACGCAGCAAACGCATCAGCTAATCCATCAAAAACCTGTCCGCACGACAACGCTGTAATCCGCAATTTCAGGTGACATGCCCTCGTCCGCGCGAGCATATCTTCTGTGTTCCCTTCCTGATCATTACCCAGGTTTTTGCAAGGCATGGCCAGCGGGCTTGGGATTCAATCGCCAATGCCTTGTCCATTCGCCCAAAGCAATAAATAAGGAACATCCGCGCCAGCCACCCGTAACGCCCCAGCTCTGCCTGCTCTTCACCCTTCCTGACTGCATTTTTCCGTCTCTTAACTTCGCGTCTTCGTAGCTTCGCGGTTAAAAATCTGTCTCTTCCCTTCTGTTCATCCGCCGATCATCACCCAACCCGCCCGACACCCGGCACCCTCTGCCCCTACTCCGCATCAAACTCATGCCGCGGCTTCTTACCTTTGGGTTGATGGCGATGGCTCTTCCCGCCTCCCCCGCCCAGCGGTTGCTGCCTGGGCACCCCAGGCATGCGCGGATACTGCTTGGGCGTATCCCCTTCTTTAGCAATGCACACCACCACGGTGTTCTGCTCGTTCCCCTCGGGATACGCGTCAAACACCTTGATCTCCCCAGCCCCAAGCACCACCATCGCGTCACCGGCCAGTTCCAGTTCTTCTTCCGCTTTGGGGCCTTTCATCGCCAGCAGCAGCCCGCCGATCTTCAGCAGCGGCATGGAATATTCCAGCAGTTCCACCATCGGCCCGATGGCCCGGCATACCGCGATGTCGTATTGTCCCCGGTGCGTCTTATCCTGCCCGACGATCTCCGCGCGCTCATTGGCCACGGTCACGTTCGTCAGCCCCAGCGCCTCCGCAGTCTCCTGCAGGAATCGTGCTTTCTTCCCCGTCGCTTCCACCAGCGTGAACTTGAACTGCGGAAACGCAATCGCAAGCGGAATCCCCGGCAGCCCGCCGCCGGACCCGATATCCACCACCCGGCTCCCTAGGGGGTTTTCCATCATCCCCGGCACCAGCGTCAGGCTGTCGATGATGTGCCTCCGCCACGCCGCGTTGGGCTCACGGATCGCCGTCAGGTTGAACTTCTCGTTGATCTCCAGCAGCCTCGCCAGGTAATGGGCAAGCTGGGAGACTTTCGCCGCTTCCAGCTCAACGCCGATATCGGCCAGCTCAGGGACGACAAAGTCGGGGATTGCAAACTCAGGGGTATCGGATGCTTGGTTCATGTTCTGTGTAATCGAAGTTGGTCTTGCCAATGATACGTGTTTTATCGCTTGCGAAGTTCATCATCAGGCCCACGATCATGAAACTCGTCAGCAGGCTCGATCCCCCATACGAGATAAACGGCAGCGTCAGCCCGGTGATGGGCGAAAGCCCGATGCACATCCCCACGTTGATGAACACCTGCGCAAACAGGCACGCCGCGATGCCCACCGTCGCCAGCCTTGCAAACGGTTCCTTCGTGGCCCCGCCGATGGACAGTATCCCTAAAAACATCAGCGCATACAGCCCCACCACCACCGCCCCGCCCGCAAACCCCCACCGGTTGACGATCACCGCGAAAATCATGTCGTTGTGCTGCTCAGGCAGGCGGTTGTGCTTCAGCATCGCCGCGCTCTCGTCCACGCCCCGCCCCAGCATGCCCCCCGCCCCGATCAGGTCTTTGCTCTTTCCCTGCTGGTAGCCCGAACTCTTGTCGTACCGGTCATCCCCCAGGATCTTGGCCACCATGGATTTAAGCCTCGCCACCTGGTGCGGCTTCATGTACGTCTCAGGCACCTTAGGCGCCCATATCACCGTCGCAATGGTGAACACAATCGCAAACACCCCCACACCCAGAAACATGGCCACATGCCTCAGCCTTGCCCCCGCCGCGATCAGCATCGCCATCAGCGCAGGCGGAAACAAAAGCGCGCTCCCCATGTCCGGCTGAATCAGCAGCAGCATCATCGGCAATGCCGTGATCACCACCGGCCACCACAGCCCCATCAGCGTCCGATGGTCCTCACGCCTGCGCAAATACCACGCCAGCGTCAGCACATAGACGATCTTCACCACCTCCGCCGGCTGAAACATCATGAACCGCAGGTTGTACCACCCCCTGGCGCCATTGCGCGTGGGCGCGATCCACTCCGGCGTAAACGGCAGCACCAGCCCCAGCAAAAGCACAAGCCCCATCACCGCCAGCGGCACCACGAACTCCGCAATCCGCGCTGGCCTGGGGATCAACATCAGCACCATGCCCGCCAGCGCCAGCGGAATCCATTTCATCTGGATCGCGTGATACTCAGACCCTGTCGCCAGGTCCGTCGTCTGGATCGCCATGATCCCGATCGCCGTCAGCCCCGCGGCGCAAAACAGCACCACCCACCCGCCGTGGAAGGTCATCACCGTCTTGAGCCGTTCGATCACCTCGTTCAAAGATACCCCTCCTGCTGCAGCGCCCGGATCACCTGATTGGCGATCGGCCCCGCCACCGCCCCGCCGCTCCCCGCGTGCTCCACCGTCACCGCGATCACGTACTTGTACTGCCGATCCCCCTTTTTCTTCACCAGCCCCACAAACCACGCATGATCCCCCACGCGCACGATCTGGTCCTTGCTCGTCACCCGGCCGTCCTTATCGCTGTCGATGCGAAGCGGCACCGCGTCCGCCGTTCCGCTCTTGCCCGCCACATCCACGCCCGGCACCGTGAAAATCAATTCCTTGTTCAGCAGTGGCAGCTTGTGCGTCGTCCCCGAATCCCAATTGCTCGACCCATACAACCCCTCCTGCGCATCGATGATCGACTGTGCATTCAGCCCGATATTCGTCGAAAGGGCCGCCTGGTTCTCGGGCCTGTGCACAAACCCGGGAGGGATGCTCACCCCACCCCGCACAATCGTCGCAAAGGCGTTCGCCACCTGGATCGGCGTCACCTGGATCGGCCCCTGACCAATCCCCATGAACGTGCTGTCCGCCGTATTGAATCTCTTGATCTGGTCCAGCCCCGGCAGCACCCCGGGAATCTCTTCCGCCAGCCCCACGCCCAGCTTCTGCCCCAGCCCGAACTTCCGGTACCACGTCGTCAGCCGCTCAGGCCCAAAGCGCCGCCCCAGCTCATAAAAGTAGATATTGCAGCTGTACGCCAGCGCCTCCTGAGGCGAAAGGTTCCCGTGCATCTGGTGATACCCCTTGAAAATCCAGCACCTGAACTGGTTGGGGTGGTCCGGATACAAATGTCCCTTGCACTCGATGTGATACCCTGCCGGAATCAGCCCCTCAGCCACCGCCGCACAGTACACCAGCGGCTTCATCGTCGATCCCGGCATGTACTGCATCTGCACAGGCCGGT
>CAZIWA010000178.1:4747-8815 GCA_964542875.1 uncultured Phycisphaeraceae bacterium | reverse complement strand
TGGACCTCCGGCGAAGACCACATCCTGCTGGGCACCAAGACCGGCATGTCCATCCGCTTTGAGGAAGGCGATGTCCGCGCCATGGGCCGCGCCGCCACCGGCGTCAACGCCATTGACCTCGCCGAAAACGATCAGGTCGTCGGCCTCGTCCGCGTCCACGGCATCGAGGACGACCACGACCTCCTCACCGTCTGCGAAAACGGCTACGGCAAGCGCACCCCCACCAAGGAATACCTCGTCCAGCAGGAAAACGGCACCTTCCGTGTCCAATCCCGAGGCGGCAAAGGCCGGCGCGACATCGAAACCTCCGAACGCAACGGCCCCGTCGTCGCCGTTCTGGGCGTCAAGCCCGAGCATGACCTCATGGTCATCACCACCCGCGGCAAGCTCATCCGCATCAACGCCGGCACCGTCCGCCAGGTCGGCCGCGGCTCTCAGGGCGTGCGCGTGATTAACTTCGGCGAAGGCGACACCGTCGCCGGCGTCGCACTCATCCGCGACGTCGCCCCCGTGTCGGACCAGCCCGCGCCAGACGCCGCCTCGCCCGATCAGGCGCCCAAAACCGACACGCCGCCAGCCCCGGAAACCCCGCAGGCCTGAGGCTCGCGCGTTACACTCTTCTTTAAGCCACACACCGTTCCACCACCTCATCACATGCCCCCAGCCACAACACCCAAGGGAGAGATGGCATGACGATCCAAGCCTGGTCCGAGTCGATCTGGGTCATCCAATTGGGTGAAGAACCGCTGTTGTCCGAAGACCTCGTGACCATCAAAAACCACGTGCAGTCCAACGACCGCATGCCCGACATGGTTCTGGACTTTTCCTCCGTCACCCGGTTGAACAGCTCTAACCTCTCCCAGCTCCTGCGCCTGCGCGAGCTGGCCACCGAGCACGACGCACGCATCCGTCTGGCCGGTCCCAGCAATAAAGTCTGGGCCGTCTTCCTGATGACCGGCCTCGACCGGTTGTTTGACGTCCTGCCCGACATCCCCACCGCCCTGGCCGGCCTGCAGATCAAAAAAGGTTGATGCCGGTGCTTCGCAGCGCCCACACACCCCAACGCCCTATGCCATGCTCTCGCCCACCTGAGCATGTTTTCTCTTGCCCCCTCTCCCACTGGGAAACGGCTGGGGCGAGGGCCGCCTCCAAACCCCCTCAACGCAACGACCTTAAAAACTCCGCGGGGACTGGTCCCCTTTCTTCAGGGACCTGCCCCCCTTCCCGTTGCGTCACCCGCTCTTCAAACCCCCTCCGGGCATACCCCCCATCCACACCGGGCAAGGATGCGTTCCAATGAGCCATCCCTCCCCCCGCACCAGCCCCCTTTGGGTTCTCCTTGGCATTACATTCCTGGAAAGCTTCGCCACGATCCTCATCGAAAAAGGGATCTACTTCTACACCCGTGAGTTCCTCCAGTTCTCGGACCGGCACAACCTGGCCTTGGCTTTTGGCATCGGCGTGTTTTATGTCGCCGGCGCATTGCTGAGCCACAAGCTCACAAAGAAATTCACTGAAAAAAAGGTCCTGCTCTTTGTCCTGCTTGCCCAGGCGCTGTGCCACATCGGGCTCATGACGCTTCACGCCACGCTCCCTTTCGTGCTGATCATCCTCTTCCTCCAGATCATCACCGGGCTCAAGTGGCCGATCCTTGAAAGCTACGTCTCCGCGGGTCGCGGCCAACTGAACCTCTCCAAAACCATCGGCCTCTTCAACATGAGCTGGGCCTTTGCCGTGCCCATCGCGCTCTGGGCCGTCGGGCCCGTCAGCCAGATCAAATGGATCGACGACCACATCGCCCTGGGTGCGGGCGTTTTCGTCATCGCTGCGCTTTTGCATCTGACATGCTTCACCGCCAGCTTCCGGCTTGAGTCCACGCCGGCCCACCTGGCCAGCGATGCCCCCCAGCGCCCTGAACCGCTCAAGCTTCTGCGTTACGAAAAACTCATGATCTCCAGCCGCTGGACGATGATGCTCAGCTACCTGCTCATCTTCTTCATTGCCCCCGTCATGCCCAGCATCTTCGGCACCGCTTCCGCCGATGCCTCGGCAAGCGGTCAGCTCATCCAGCACCACCTGGGCTTTGGCCTCTCCTGGTCCACCGCTCTTTCCAGCACGCCGGAATTCATCCGCGCCTTCGCCTTCCTGGCCCTCTTCCTCACGCCTGCCTGGCACAACAAATCCGGCATGCTCACCTTCGCCGCCATCAGCCTGCCCGTCGGCCTGCTCATGACGCTCTTCGCCGGCCACATCGCCGCGGTCTTCCCCGGCTCAGAAACCATTGCCTGGTCCGTTCATCTCTTCCTGGCGCTCACCGGCCTCTTCCTCGTCAGCCTCGGCTCCGCGCTGGCCTATTACGGCGCACTCTACTACGCCATGGTCGTCGCCAATGCTTCCGTAGACGCAGGCGGCAGCCACGAAGGCCTCATCGGCTCCGGCTTCGCCCTGGGCCCCGCCCTGGGCCTCATCACCCTTCAAATGATCTCCGTCACCAACTCCCCGATCGCCGCCATGCTCATCTGCATCATCCCCTGCCTCGCCCTGGGCCTCTTCGCCGGTCTGCGCCCGCTAAGCAAGCTCAAATACCTCACCGCCTAGCGCCACAAATGCTCTTGCCCTCTCTCCGTAGTGCTGAACTGAAGTACAGCCAGGGTCGGAGCGCTTCTTAGCGCGTAGGCCCTGGTAAACAATATAAAAATGATGCTCTTGCACGCGCCCACGTCCATGCCAGCCGCCCCGTAACAACCCAACTCCGTCTGCCCCCATCGTGGCATAAGCCCGTAGCCGTGGGTTAGCGAGTCTTCGAACGCAGCCCACGGTAATCAATCGTTTTTGAATCACTCTTACTTTTCCGCGACCTCAATGGCCACCCCTCCGCTTTCTCCGTCTCTTAACTTCGTGTCTTCGTGGTGAACTCTTCCTCCCCTCCGACCAGACCCCAGACCCTAGACCCCAGACCCTTCTTCTCACTTCTTCTTCGCCTTATCATCCTCGAAAATCCCCTCGATCCCCTTCCCGATTCCCTCGATCGCCTTGCCCGCTTCATCCAGCACGCCCTTGCCCACCGTGCCAAGCACCTCCACCGTGCCGCCGCCAAGCCCGCCCAGCGCGCCCAGGCCCGCGTTCAGCCCGCCCGCGATCTCAGGTGGGAGCACGCCGCCGGCCTGCTCCACCACGGCCTTCAGCACCGCCGCCGTCACAACGCTGGTCACCTCTTCAATCGCAACCGCATTGCCTTCTTCGGTTCCCACATTCTTCACCTTGATCTCCGGAATCGTCACCCGGACCGTCCGTGACCCCAGCAGCCCGCCCAGCGTCGCCACCCGGGCGTCCACCTTCACGTCCTTGATGGAGATTTCCTTGATGATGAAGCGCTTGCTGCTCGACGACGCCTGCGCCGTCGGCTGGCCTGACGATTGCTTGGTTTCAGATGACTTAAAGCCCTTCTGAAACTCCTTGATGTTGTCCAGAATCATCTCGTAGTTGGCTTTATCCCCTTTTTTCTCCAGCGAAACATACACTTCAGTAAGCTTTAGATACGGCACCTCCACGGTGTCTTTCATCAAGGATGAAGGCGTCACCGCTGCATCAAGATTGCCCACCGTCATGAAGTACGCGCTTGAAAACCCTTGCGGGTTGCTGATCTGCAGTTTCTTTAAGCTAAGCTCTCCGGCCAATACCCCCAGGTGCGCCACGTCCACATGCGTGGGCACGCCCAGCGCCATCGCCCCGCCTTTTTCGATCCCGCTCTTCAAAAGCGTGTCCAGGTAATACAACCCCACCCCGATCGCGATGATCAAAAGCACCAGGATCACGCAGATCGTGACGAATATGAATTTGAAGAACTTCTTGATGAATTTGAACATAATGTCACCCCAATGAGGAAAACAAAGACGCTCCCGCATTTAAAACGGGTCAGCATTATCCATTGTTCTATCCCCGATGGAAGCCCCCCGGCAATCAGGGGACTGCTGAGACTTCAATTCTTCTCCAGTCCCCTCCCCCTGTCTCAGCGCCCCGGCTCTCTCTGCCTTTTGCCTTCCCTGACTCAGCTTTTTCCGCCTCTTA
>CAZIWA010000178.1:0-4647 GCA_964542875.1 uncultured Phycisphaeraceae bacterium | reverse complement strand
ACCCCAGACCCTAGACCCCAGACCCTTCCCCACGCTTCCTCTGCACAATCACACCCGAAATATCATCGATCTGCCGCGCCCCGCGTCCGAACTTGATCACCTGCTCAAACAACCGGTCCAAAAGCGCCCGCGAAGACAATTCCGGATACGCCAGACACGTGCGCAGCACGCCTTCAAGCCCGAAAAACTCACCCTCGGGGTTCGCGTGCTCGTAAAAACCGTCCGTCAGCATCACCAGCCGATCACCCGGCGCCATCACAAGCGGCTCAGGTGGCTCCAGCACGATCCGAATATGTTTAATCCCCAGCGGCACCGTCGAAGCCCCGATCCATCTGTGCCCCGACCCATCACCCTTGATGTACAACAGCGGCCCCTGTCCGCCCGAGTGATACTTCAGCGTGTGCGACTTCCCATCCAGCACCCCCAGGAACGTCGTCACAAACCGGCCTTCACGCAGATCCTCCGACAACTGCTGGCCCACCATCTGGAACAGCTCATCCAGATTGTCCGTCAACTGTGCCCCGATGCGCACCATCGACCGCACCTGCGTCACACTCAGCGCCGGCCCGATCCCATGGCCCGAGGCGTCCGCCAGCAGGATCATCACCGGATCGCCGTTGGCATTGGTCTGCCGGTCCAGCCCGGTGGGCGTTGTATCGATATGTGCCAGCCGCGCGTCAGGCGAGTGATGCACCGGATGCGCCACCAGCAGGTCATAGATATCGCCCCCGGTCTCTTCCGCCGGCACGCTGAACCCCGCCAGGTCGTACCCCGGCAGGTTCGGCAGCACTTTGGGCAGCACATTCATCTGGATCTGCCGCGCCAGCGCCAAGTCGCGTTTTAGCTTGATCTTTTCCAACCGGTCTTCCAGCAGCCGGGTCCGTTGGATCGCCGCCGCCGCCTGGCTGGCCAGCACCTTCGCCAGTTCCTCATCGGCTTCTTCAAAAAACGGCTTGCCCGGGTTGAGCAATTCCAGCACGCCCACCAGTTCATCCTCCAACCCGATCAGCGGCAGCGCCATCAGCGCGCGCGTCCGGTACCCCGTCGCCCGGTCCACCTCGGGGTTGAACCTCGCGTCGTTGTAGCAATCCTTGACGTTCATGATCTCCCGGGTCCGGGCGCAGTGCCCGGCGATCCCCGCGTCGATCCCGAACCGGATCTCCTGCGCACCCGTCGCCACCGTCGTATAAAGCTCCTGGCGCAGCGCATCAAACAAAAAAATCGATCCGCGCTCCACGTTCAGCACTTCAAGACCGGCGTCGATCACCAGATTCAGCAGTTCCGACAGGCTGCAAGGCGCAGAAAGCCGACGTGAAACCTCCAGCACGCGCAGCAGTGCATCCGGATCAAACGGCACCTTCGGACGATTGGTTGGCAAAATGGAGCGGTTCATAGCACCAGCGCCTTAATTAGCCGTGAGTTGAGGCGACCGCCCGATTCTAACCAACTTTCCCCCAACAAGCCTCGTCATCCGTGAACCACGCCGTTCCACAAACGTAAAATATCCGACCCTCCCGGAGTGCCCCCTGTGGGCCTGATCCTCTTTCAAACCAGCTCCGTCCGAAAAATCCTTGCCCGGCCCCAGCGCCTGGGCACCGAGATTTTCGTCATTCTCCTGCTCTGCGCAGGCATCGGCCTCTTCACCTTGGCCGGCCGGCAGATGACCCAGCCCTTCACCGAGCGGGTCGAAATCGACCTCTCCATCTGGTCCCTCCCCTACTACACCCTCCTGAGCCTCGCCCGCGGCTTCCTGGCCTACGCGCTCTCCCTGATTTTCACCCTCGTCTACGCCACCATCGCCGGGCACAACAAGGCCGCCGAACGCGTCATGATCCCCGCGCTGGACATCCTCCAGGCCGTCCCCGTCCTGGGCTTTCTCCCCGGGCTGGTCCTGGCCATGGTCGCCCTCTTCCCCACCCGCGCCATCGGCCTGGAAGTCGCCTGCATCATCATGATCTTCACCGGACAGGTCTGGAACATGACCTTCAGCTACTACGCCAGCCTCAAAGCCATCCCCCAGCACCTGCGTGAAGCCGCCAAGGTGCACGCCTTCACCCGCTGGCAGACTTTCAAGCTCCTTGAACTCCCCGGCTCCATGATCGGCCTCGTCTGGAACTCCATGATGTCCATGGCAGGCGGATGGTTCTTCCTCACCGTCAACGAAGCCTTCACCCTCCGCAACAAAGACTTCCGCCTCCCCGGCATCGGCTCCTACATGTCCGAAGCCGTCCACCAGCAAAACCACACCGCCATGGCCATGGGTATCGTCGCCATGCTCCTCATGATCGTCGCCGTCGACCGCCTCTTCTGGCGGCCCATCGTCGTCTGGAGCCAGCGCTTCAAGCTCGAAGACACTCCCGACCAGGACCGTGCAGACTCCTTCGTCCTCAACATGTTCCAGCGCTCCCGCTTCGCCGGCCTCCTCGCCAGGCTCTTCTCCCACGCCAAGGGCTGGACGATCAGCCTCGGTAAGCTTGCCAAAGCCCCCGCCGGGCACCCCGCCCTCGCCATGACCAATCCCGGGCCTCAAAAGGCCCTCATCGCCATCAAATGGCTCGGCTTGGCTTTCCTCGCTGCCATGGGCTTCTGGGGCCTCTACTCCCTCATTGCCCTGCTCATCCAGGTCCCCTTCTATCACGGCGAACACCGGCACGACTGGGCCCACATCTTCTGGGCCCTTGGCGTCTCCTTCCTGCGCACCACCGCCGCCGTCTGCATCGGTGCCGTCTGGGCATTGCCCGCAGGCATCCTCATCGGCAAATCCGCCAAGTGGTCCCGCCGGTTGCAGCCGCTCGTCCAGGTCGTCGCCAGCTTCCCCGCCCCCATGGTCTTCCCCCTGGTCACCCTTGCCCTGGACGCCATGCACGTCCCCTTCACCATCGGCTGCGTCGCCCTCATGCTCCTGGGCTCCCAGTGGTACATCCTCTTTAACGTCATCGCCGGCGCCAGCGCCATCCCCGCGGACTTGAAAGAAGCCGCCAGCGTCAACCGCCTCACCACCTGGCAGGTCTGGACACGTCTCTACATCCCCTGCGTCTTCCCCTACCTCATGACCGGTCTGCTCACCGCCGCAGGCGGCGCCTGGAACGCCACCATCGTTTCCGAATACGTCATGGTCGGCACCTCCACCCGAACCACCTTCGGCCTGGGCGAAACCATCAGCGAGGCCACCGCCTCAGGCAACTTCCCTCTTCTCTGCGCCGGCATCGTCACCATGGCGCTCTTTGTTGTCCTCATCAACCGCCTCGTCTGGCACCGCCTCCTACGATTAAGCGAATCCCGCTTCAGCCTAAACACCTGAGCACCACACACCCACCACCCCTCCCCTCTGTCTCCCCCTCCGCAATTCATAACTCATAATTCGTAATTCATAATTCCCATGACCACCATCACCACCACCCCCATCTGCGAGGCCGCCAACGTCACCGTCGTCTACCCCGGCGAGCGCCCCCGCACCGTGCTGGAGAACATCAGCCTCGCCGTCCGCGAAGGCGAAGCCCTTGCCATCCTCGGCCCCTCCGGCTGCGGTAAAAGCACCCTTCTGCGCGCTCTTGTCGGGCTCATAAAACCCACCTCCGGTGCCGTCACCGCCCATGGCCAGCCCCTTGAGGGCATCCATCCCGGCATCGCCATGGTCTTTCAAAACTTCGCCCTCTTCCCCTGGCTCACCGTCCATCAAAACGTCGAACTCGCACTCAACGGGCTTGATCTTGACCCCCAGGTCGGCCAGAAACGCGTCGAGGATTCCATCGCCACCGTCGGCCTCGCCGGCTTTGAAAACGCCCTCCCCCGTGAGCTCTCAGGCGGTATGAAACAGCGCGTCGGCATCGCCCGCGCCCTCTGCCGCACCCCCGAACTCCTCTGCATGGACGAGCCTTTCAGCGCCCTGGACGTCTTCACCGCCGAAAGCCTTCGCAGCGAAATCTACCGGATGTGGACCGCCGACCCCGCCAAGGCTCAAACCCTCCCCGGCCGGCTCAAAAGCATCATGATCATCACCCACATCATCGAGGAAGCCGTTTTCCTCGCCGACCGCATCGTCATCCTCGGCGCAAACCCCGGCCGCGTCCGCAAAATCATCCAGAACCGCCTTCCTCACCCCCGCGAATACCAAAGCCCCGCCTTCCTCAAAATGGTGCAGGAAATCCACGAAATCCTCGTCTCCGTCCACCTCCCGGAAACCGTCGCCGCCGCCTCCCAATCCACCGTCCCCGACACCCTCCCCACCACGCTTGACCCCATTCCCCCCGTCTACGTCGGCGAAGTCACCGGCCTCATGGAAATCCTCGCCGACCGCTCGGGCACCATGGACATCTTCGCCCTCGACCACCTCACCAATTACGACTTTGGCCACACCATCGCCGTCATCAAAGCCGGCGAAATGCTCGGCCTCATGGACACCCCGCGAAACCTCGTCAGCCTCACCGCCCTGGGCCAGGACTTCCTCGCAGCCGGCATGGAAGCCAAGCAATCCATCCTCCGCACCCAGCTCCTCACCCTCTCCATCTTCCGCTTCGTCGTCGGTATTTTGAAAGAGGCAAACGGCACCCTCCCCGAAGAAATCATCGAAGAGGAAATCGCCATCCGCCTCCCCACCCAGGACATCCCCAAGCTCTACGCCACCGTCATCGGCTGGGGCCGCTTCGC
>CAZIWA010000177.1:0-9047 GCA_964542875.1 uncultured Phycisphaeraceae bacterium | reverse complement strand
CCCCCATACAACGCATCGCACCGCTTCTTCATCTCCGCGTGCGACACCTCTTCCACATGCGTCGCAATCATCCACATATGCCCATAAGGGTCGACGAATTTCCCCACCCGGTCACCATAAAATTCATTGGTGATCGGCCGCACCACTTTGATCCCCGCCGCCACCGCCTTGGCGGCGAACGCATCCACGTCCTCCACATACATATGCATCGTCACGCCCGTCCCGCCATAGGATTCCGGGCTCTTGATCCCATATTCCGGAAACTCATCGGCCAGCATGAACTTGGACTTGCCGATCCGAAACTCCGCATGCCCCAGCCGGCCATCAGGCATATCCAGCCTGAAAAACTCCACCGCGCCAAAAGCCTTCTTGTAAAACTCCAGCGCCGCTGCCCCGCCTTTGACGATCAAGCTCGGCGAAACCGTTTCATAGCCCTCGGGAATCGGATTGATTTTGCCTGCCATCATGCGCTCCTCTGATAAATTGGTGTTCCCGGGAGTTTAACATCCCGCTCCTACCCCAATCGGACCACTCCCCTATGTCCACCTTCACCGAGCCCACCATCACCTGCCCCAAGTGCCAAAACCCCATCAAGCTCACCGAATCGCTTGCAGCCCCCTTGGTGGAGTCCGCCAAGCGGGAGTATGAACGCCGCCTGGCCCAGAAGGACGCCGACATTCTCGCCCGCGAGGAATCCCTTAAAAACCACCAGACCCAGCTCGAACAGGAAAAGCAATCCCTCGACCAGGCCGTCGCCGCCAGGCTCAAGGAAGAGCGCGCCAAAATCGCCGCCGAAGAGTCTAAAAAAGCCCGCCAGGCCCTAAACGACGACATCACCAAAAAAGACGCCGACCTCGCCCAGCTTCAAACCCTCTTCAACCAGCGAGGCGAAAAACTCCAGGAAGCCCAAAAAGCCCAGGCCCAGCTCATCGAAGCCCAGCGGAAGCTTGAAGAAGAAAAGCGCGAGATGGACCTCACCATCCAAAAACGCATCCAGGAATCCAAGGAAGCCATCCGCACCCAGGCCATCAAGGAAGCCCAGGACCAGGCCAGCCTCAAGCTCTTTGAGAAAAACCAGGAACTCAAAGCCTCACAGGAAAAGCTCACCCAGGCCGCCCAGCGCGAGCAAACCCTCGCCGCGCAATACCAGGCCCAGCTCAAATCCGAACGCGAGAAAATCGCCGCGGAAGAATCCCGCAAAGCCAAGCTCGCCCTCGACACCGACCTCAAGCAGAAAGACGACCAGCTCACCGAGCTTAACGCCATCCTGAAACAGCGCAGCGACAAGCTCGCCGAAGCGCAAAAGCTCCAGGCCGATCTCCTGCGCCAGCAGCGGGACCTGGAAGACAAAGCCCGCGAAATGGAGCTCACCGTCCAAACCCGCATCTCAGAGGAAATCGGCAAAACCCGCGAGGAAGCCAAAAAAGAAGCCGAAGAAAAACTCGGTCTTCGCCTCAAGGAAAAAGAAGAGCACATCGCCTCCCTTGGCCGCAAGATCGACGAACTCAACCGCAAGGTCGAACAAGGCTCTCAGCAGCTCCAGGGCGAAGCCCTTGAACTCCAGCTTGAATCCCTCCTCGGTGCCCGCTTCCCCCACGACAAGCTTGACCCCGTACCCAAAGGCGAGCATGGCGGAGACCTCCTCCAACGCATCATCACCCCCGCCGGCATCCTCTCAGGCACCATCCTCTGGGAATCCAAACAAACCAAAAACTGGTCCGACACCTGGCTCCCAAAACTCCGCGACGACCAGCGCGCCGCCAAAGCCGACATCGCCATCATCGTCTCCACCGCGCTCCCTAAAAACGTCGATTCCTTCGACCGCGTCGGCGACATTTGGGTCACCCACCCCCGCATGCTCATCCCCGTCGCCCTCTGCCTGCGCCAATCCATCCTTGAGGTCGCCGGCGCCCGCCTCGCCTCCGAAGGCCAGCAAACCAAGATGGAACTTGTCTATCAGTACCTCACCGGCCCCAATTTCAAACGCCGCGTGGAAGCCATCGCCGACGCCTTCAACATCATGCGCGAAGACCTCGACAAAGAACGCAAAGCCATCATGAAGCAATGGGCCAAGCGCGAAGAACAACTCGAACGCGTCCTCATCGCCACCACCGGCATGTACGGCGAACTCCAGGCCATCGCCGGCAAAAACCTTCAGGAGGTCAAAGGCCTCGAGATGCAAATGCTCGACACCGACCAACCCCCCGCCAACCCTCAATAACGCACCACCACGCCCCGACCTCTATCTTGTCTTAACTTTTCACTTTAAACTTTTCACTTCGCTCTTCACTTCTCCGCCATCCCACCATCATCCCCCCCAACACCCCACCCACCACAATCCCCACCGGCCCCGACACCCCGCCCAGCACGAAAAACTTCAGCAGCACCACCTGCAGGCACACCGCCCACACCAGCGCGCTAAACCACCCCGGCAGCCGGTACGCATGGCACTGCCCCGCCATGATCAGCGCCCACGTCATGTGGCCTGACACATCCACGGATTTGGTGATCAGCCGGAAATACAACACCACAAACCCCAGCGTCCATACCACCAGCACCGGCGCATGTTCCCGCAGGTATTGCTTGAAACCAAGCGTTCTGAACATCCATCCTTCGTGCGCGCACAGCCCGATGAACGCGATGGTGATCGGCAGATTATAGAAAACCGAAAACCCTGTCCCTCCGTGTTTGCGCATCGCCAGCCAGACGATCATCCCCGTCCACGCCACCGCTGCCGCTGCCACCCCTGACGCCAACGCCCCGGAGCCCGGCCCGCCTTCGCGTTGTCCCCACACATAGGCCACGGTTAGCGCCCCAGCCCTAGCACGCGGTTCAAAAAGCTCCTCACCGGCGCAGCGGTTTGGGAGTTGTCCCACCCATGCGTATCCCCGGGAATCACCTCCAGCGTCACATCCACCCCCGCGCTGTAGAGCTTCGCATAAAACTCTTCGCTCTCGATCACCGGCACCACCCGGTCGCCCTTCACATGCTGTATCAGCACAGGCGGGCATTTCCCCGATACATGCATCAACGGGCTCATAAGCTCCCCAAGCTCCCTGCGCTCATGCACCGGCCCGCCCAGATAGCTCTCCGTCACCTCATACAGCCTTGCGAACTGGTGCCGGTACTCCGGCTGTGCCATGCGCATCAAATCGCTGGGCCCGCAAAAGTCACACACCGCCTGCACCGCGCTGGACACCCCCGGGTTGCCCCCATCCCCTTCCAGTTCGGCCACGCCCGCGGACACCCCCAGCAAAGCCGCCAGGTGCCCCCCCGCGGAAGACCCCATGAACGCAAACCGATCCGGGTCCAGCCCGTATCGATCCGCATTGGCCCTCAGGTACCGCACCGCCGCCTTGCAGTCATGCTGGCTGGCTGGCGCAGGCACTTCGTGCCGCCCGCGATAGTCGATCACCGCCACCGCTGCCGTCGGCATCACCAGCCATGCGGGCGCAGGTGTGCGAATCACCTCCCGCCAACCCCCGCCATGCGCCCAGATCAGCACCGGCACCCGTCCCCGCAGTCCTTCGGGCACATACAGATTCAGCCGCATCGTCCGGCCGCCGGGGTACGTCGCATAAACCACATCCTCATAGTTTTTCATCAATGTCATGTCGCTGCTCACTCACCGCCCACCAATTGATAAAAGCCCTTCCCCGCCGGCTTAAGCCGCCCACGCTTCACCAACTCCTCCCACACCGCAATCGAATAATCCCGAGGCGGCGAAATCGCAAAAATCCCCGACCCCTTCCCCGTCGACAGCGGATTGCGCCCCAGCTTGGATTCCTCATCCAGCTTCGTCAGCTTCAAACGCTTCTTAAACGCCTTCATCGCCATCTTCAAATCCTCTTCCGTAAACGCCGCACCCGGCGTGGCTGCCGCGGCGGGTGCCGTCGCTGCGGATACAACAGGCGTGGCAACAGGCGCAGGCGTAACCGGCGCCGCAGGCTTCACCGGCCCCGGCCCGATCGCCGCCTTCACGGACCCCGCCGCCGAGGCTCCCGGCTTGGTCCCCGTCAGCGCGCTCACCAGTTGCGCAAGCAGCTTCACATCCTGCTCATCCATCACCCGTTCAAGTTGAGGCGCCGGCACATGCAGTTTCTTCAAGTGCGATTCCACGGACCGCCAAAGCTTTTCCTTCTTGGCCCCCGGCTCCACCAGATAGATTTCCCCCACCAGCTCCTGCACCCGTTGAAGCGCAATGGTGTCGATATTGTCGTAATACCGATTGACGATCTTCTGCTGAGAACTGCTAAGCGGATCACCCTTGGCCATGGCTGTCTCCTGACAAAAAGGATTGGTCCGCCTAGTGTACAACCCCCTCCGCTACGGCACACACAGTCCCTCCAGCGTCACCGCGCTATTCCCCAACGCTTCCTCCAAATCCGCTTAATCATCCTCAATCCTCACAATCCCAGTCAAAAAATGCTGTTCTCTCCCCATCACCAAGGCTCAGGATACTGCACCTTCCCCAGCCAGCCCTTCTTTGCAAACGAAGCCAGGCACCCCATCCACGAAATGTAGTTCCCTGCGGCGTACCCGCACTCAGGCTCTCTCGCCCGATTCTCCACGGTCAGCAGCGCCCCATCCAGATGCATCATGTAATTGCGCCACGCTGCCTTGAGGTACTTCTCATCGCCGGAAATTTCGTACCCGATGTTAAGCGCCTCGGGGAAGTGCGTCTGGATGTACGGAATCGCCCCCTTCTCCGGGTCTCGCCAATACTCAAAAAGCCCGATCCCATCGCTCCGGTCTTTCATCATCCAGTCCAGCAATTGCAGGATGAACCTGCGTGTTTCATCATTCCGGTGGAAGTGCCTTGACCGCTCCAGCCCGATGATCGCCACCCCGATCGTGAAGCACGCATCTGTCGGGAAAAACTTCTCCCACCCCTGGTTGAGATTAAAGTCCACCACACGCTTGATGCCCTCCAGATACCGCGCCTCCCGCGTGATGTCATACACTGCCGCCAGGGCGATCAGCAGCCACCCCACCTCCCGCGCCGTGCTTTGCACCGTTGAAAACCGTTCGTGGATGTACTTGAGATAAAAATCCCCGATCCGCTCAAACACGCTCCGGCAATACGTATCCCCGCTCAACTGGTAATACAGCGTCAGCCCTTCCGCCCACATGTGGCTGGGATACGCCGACCCGGACGTGTGCTCCGGGCTGTGATGCACAATGCCCCCCTGCTTCCACGGGTCCGTCGACCTTGCCACAAAGTCCGTGTACATCATGTGCCGCGCCGAATCCTGGCACATCCGGTACATGTGATACACCCCCGTCCGCGCGTAGTCCTTGGCCGCCACTGCGGGAAAGTCATACTCCAGGTTCCGCGATACGCCCTTGCTTCCGGGCGTCACCGCGCCGCCCCCCTTGGTTCCGGCGATCTGGTCCCCGTAATCAAACGTGCCGTAATTCCACCCGAAATTAAACGAGTCCCGGTACTTGAACTCCGTGCGCGGATACTTCGCCGGTTCATACGCAAACGGAATCCGCCATCCGGCCCTCCGGTACACATCCGATTCCACCTTCACCACCGCGGGCCGCAGCCACGCCTGCGCCTCGCTTTCGATGCGCGCATTGTCCGCCTCTGCCGGAAGCGCCAGCAGCGCCAGCCGCTGATACAGCGTCATCCCCTGCCGCCATTGCAGCACAGGTGAATCCTCCGGATGAAGGTCCACCGTCACGTTGGCCCCATCGATCCGCCACCCTTTGGGCATCCGTTCCACCGCTTCGGGCATCACCAGCACCCATGTCTTCTCGCCGCCTTTGACCGCCGTCCATGCCGAAAGCGCCAATACATACCCGCCCCGTTCATACTCGGGATACCGGCTCTCATCCTCACCCAGTTGCTCCGCCACGGGCGCGTGCACATACCCACGGGCTTTGATGTCGATCACATTCTCCCGCTCATTCAGGCGCGGGTGTCCCCAAGCCGTCGCCGAGGTCTGCCGCACCAGGTATTTCACGCTGCCGCCCGCCTTGGGGCCTGACGGCAGTTCAAACGCCAGTTTCACGCTTTTCACCCCGGTTGCATCATCGTTCCCATGCAGGTTCGTCACCCGCACTTCCCACTCCGTTCCCGCGTACCACCCCCAGTTCTTTTGAACCACCGTCCCTTCAAACATAGCCGGCGTGCTTAAGGACTCCGTCAGCACAAATGGATACTCCCTGCTCTGGTAAACCGTCTTTTCATCCCCCCTGCGCAATCCCACCTGCGCTTTAAGCACCCGCCCATCGGCCAGCGTCAGGCTCACCACGCACTGTGTGGGGCCAAACCGCGCCCCCGCCTCCAGGGTCGGCCCTGGCGCATCCGCTACATGGGCTGTAAAACGCGCCTTCCCCCCCCGCTTGAGGTTCACCCCCAGCCAAACCTCCCACAGCCTCACTGAGCTATCGGGCCAGCGCACAAACGCCTTCACCGCCGCGGGCACCAGTGCGCCATGCGCATCCTTCACCACCAGCGTTTCATCCCCCCGGCATACACCTTGCCCCAGCGGCACGCTCAGCCGCACCGGCACCCCTTCATACGCCTGCGGCCCTTCAAAATCCAAATACGTCTGATTCGCCTGCACCTCAAAAGCCGCCACCGCCGCACTCTTTACGCTTGTCATGAGACATCCCGCTTAAAGAACAAGTTGCTCCAAACCACACTACCCCAACCCACCCCCCCCTGCCAGCCGCATCCCGACGCATATCTGAAAACCGCCCCCAACTCTTGACACCCGATGCGGACTCTGGGCCCGGGACCTCCTTACAATGCCCCCATGCGCGAACGCCTGGGCCTCCCCAAATCCACCGACGGCGCCCTCTGGCACTACGCCCGGGCCCTGAGCACCGGCGTCCTCAAACCCCACACCCACCGCGAGCTGGAGTTCAACCTCGTCACCCGTGGCACCGCCGCCTACCTCATCCAGGGCGACAAAATCATCCTCACGCCCGGCCTGCTCATCTGGCTCTTCCCCGACCAGCTCCATCTCCTTGTCGATCAATCGCCGGACTTCCAGATGTGGATCGGCGTCTTCAACCCCCGCCTCGTCAACCGCATCGCCAAAGCCCCCGATCACGCCACCCTCAAAAGCCTCGATCCCGGCCACGTCCTCGCCAAGCGCATCGACCCCGAGCCTTCCGCCCGCATCGGCACCCTCTGCGCCTGGTACACCCGCGCAGGCGGTCCCGCCCTCACACCCATGAACGCCGCACTGGGCCTCGTCCTGGCCGAATGCTGGCACGCCTACCAAAACGCCCACGCCGCACCCGACCGCCACACCCTTCACCCCAGCGTCAAAAAGTGCATCCAGCAAGTGTTGGAATCTCAAACCCCACTCAAGATTCAAGCCCTCGCGGACCATTCGGGCGTCGCCGTCGGTACCCTCAGCCGCCTCTTCAAGCGCGACACCGGCATGAGCCTCACCACATTCCGCAACACCCACCGGCTGGAGCTCTTCTACAAGCTCTGGCACACCGCCGTCCCATCCGGCCCGGCCAGCCAGCCCCAAAACCTCCTCCAGACCGCACTCGCCGCCGGTTTCGGCAGCTACCCGCAATTCCACCGCGTCTTCAAACAACTCACCGGCAAAAGCCCGCAGTCCTTAAGAAGGGCAAAGGGCGCAAGGTAAAAGGGACAAGGCAAACAAAAGCTTTCTTCGAAAACTCCTACTTTTCTGCAACCTCAATGGTCGCGGAAAACCACCGCCCTGCATGGCCGCTTCATCACCCATCTCCACTTCTGACCAGACCCCAGACCCTAGACCCCAGCCCCTATCCTCAAAACAACGAATCGTTCTGAAACATCCCCTTGCTCTCAAAATACTCCAGCGCTTCATTCACCGACCGGAACCACTTCGTGCAGGTCTCGGTGATGAACGGACTCGGGTTCTTCTTGGGCTTCCACACCACGTACACTTCCTTGGAGTGTTCAAACGCGTGCTGCAGTTCCCGTTCAACGCCTGAGGAGAGCCCCGGCACACCGCCCGGCAGCTCCGGCACCAGCGAAACGATCATGTCCGATTGATCAATCAACCGGAAGTCGCGCATGTAGATCTGTCCGTCGATGTCTCCTGCGATATCCAGGATCTGCCGCACCGGCACGCGCACAAGCTCTTGTCCGCCGGAGAACGACCCGGGCTTCACTTCCACAAAGTCCCGGCCTTCGCGCGCCGCGAGGATCGCCGAATCCAGCAGCAGTTTTTCATCCACATCGCCCGGGTCAAACGTAATGAAATACTTCGCCAGCACCGCCCGGAATTGGTCGATTTCCGCCAGCACCTCGGGCATATCCACCACATGGCTCATCGGGAACGAGGGATAAACCTTCTTCATCTGCGGCTTGCAGATCAGCCGGTAGCACGTCTCCGCCGTGTCCTGGTGCCGCCCCCGGGAAACCACGTAAAACCGGTTTGGCACCATCAGCGCCTGCGCCATCAGTTCCGTCGCCATGATCTCTTCTTCGCGCCACACCATCAGGTCTTTGAGCGTTGCGTCGGATGTGTGCTCCCGGTGCAGCCGGTGATGCACCATCTCGATATTGTCCACCAGGCAAATCAGCATCTGCGGGTCCAGATGCAGCAGTTGATCAAAATCAAACGCGCTGAAAAGCCCATGGCGCCACCGGAACGTGGCGTGCGTGTTGACCAGAATGTTGTCTTTACCCGCCGAATCGTTGATCACATCCTTGAACACCGCGCGCCGCAGCGCCGTCAGCCGCGACAGCGGCAGATCCAGAATCCGCCCCGGCTTCACATCGCGCGCTTCCCGGTACATCTGGTCACCCACGTGATAGACATCAAGCTTGTCCCCCTTCTCGCCTGCGACCTTGGACACCCGGTTCAGGTAGCTCTTTTTTTCCATCCCAATCTGGCCGGTCATGATCGCGCGCATAGCTCAATGCTCCATAAGCGTTTATGTCGCCGATTATAGGCCACCCCTAAATTCCTTGCTCAATCACCGCCACCCCACATCTTCCACCCCGGTGGCACAGCATGGCCCCAAGTGTATGGACCGGACACATAGGTAACAGGTGTTCGGATACATGGGTAACACTT
>CAZIWA010000176.1:0-9094 GCA_964542875.1 uncultured Phycisphaeraceae bacterium | reverse complement strand
TATATGAGCCCTCAGGAGTTTGAGGACTGCCGCGTCGCTTAATTCTCTTGCGCAGTTGTCCGCTCCGCGGGGGGAACCCCAGATGACACCTGTTGTATAGCTTTTTGAGTTCTACTCATTTGATTCCTTTATGCTTTATTGTTTGCCATGTGTTTCCCTTTCAATAATTGCCAGTGGACAACGAGCCCACATTGGCGATTTGTCATAGTGTGTTCAAAATAATCAGGGAGAAAGACTGTCAGTCGGACTAGTTTCGTCGCTACATCAACCACCTCCGTATGGTAGGGGATTCAACCAAGGCTTTTCTCGCGGCAATGAGTAATGGGGTTTGCGAGATTATGCGACCATGCAACGCCCGTGCCAAGTCAAGCCTTGCACTATCACATTGGAAAATAAGCCAAATCCGCACATCCGGATTGACTAATCACCTGTCAATTCGACAACCGTGGCAGTCATCACCCGCCGCTTTGGCAGTCACCGCGCGTAATTCACCCAAACAACCCGCGTTCTTCTTCGACCCGCGCGATACACGCCGCACTCTGGTCTCCTCGCCGCCGCGATCACCCATGCCGCACTATCTTTGCTTCTATCCACTCCCCAACCCTTTATCTTGTCAATTTGGCTGTAGGTTCCCTTAACCTGGCTCACTCATCAGAGCTCTTTCCGCCCTTCTTCGGATCATTGGATGCGGATACCACATTCCCCTCAGAGTCATAAACACGGAAGTTGGTGGTCCCCGCTGACTTGATCTTCACTACCTTGTCATCCACGACATACGCCTTTGCCACCTTCACAGTGCTGAGTTCCCCCACAAGTCGCTGATCCTCGTCAACACGTGCAAGAATGTAGAACTTGCCATTCTCATCGCTGCCTTCCGTCCGACTCAGACAATTCAGCGCGGCCATCACCTGCTCAATCTTCCACCCTAACTGCGGCTTTCGCTCTTGAATCGCATTTCGAATCGAAGGCGGATTATTCTCCCCTAGCTTTCGTAGGAGGGGACGCGGATGAACTCCGGCTCTCACGATGTAACTCGTTGGAGCACCCATGACCAAATTCTCGGCCCGGTAGCCGTAGTATGTCGGAGATAAACGATCTTTGGCCTGGCGTATCTCGTACTGCCTCGTAGCTTCCTTCTCCAAGATATCCCACTCACTCGCATTCCATTGCTTCTGGTAACGAAGTTCCATCTGGTAGATTCGCCCGTCCAGAAGATTGAATCCGACATAACTGGCACCGAACTTGTCCGTGACGAAGTACGGCATGGTCAGAGGTCGCACATCGTGCGGATTCACTTTGGACTTCGCCAATTTCTCGGACTTTTCTAAGGTGCGGATGGCCTTGGAGAACCCAAATACTTCTTCTGGTTTGCGGCCAATCGGGTCTTTCATCATGGGCATGTAGAGGTCTTCACCGTACCACCGCTTCTCTGCCACGACCGGGGGCAGTTCCAAACCGTCCGCTGTTTCTCGTTTTGCGGGTTCTGCTGCTTGAGCTTTCGTCTTAGTCACGGGAGGTTTGCCCGGTTCATCTACCGTCGCCGGTGCATCCGCCGGTTGCGTGGCCGGTTCGTCTTGTGCAAGGCCAGGTGCCGCTGAGAGAAGGAGAAGGATTGCCAGGATTGAACGTTGCATGTGAGATGCCCCATGTGAGTCGTGGGGCAAATTCTACCATCTCATCCGAGCAAACCCGGGCATCCCCTACGGCCAAGGAAAGTCGAATGTCGTAGCTTGAAAACGGAAAGCTGCAAACCCGTCAAAGGAAATTGAATGAGTATCTGGAAGGGTTCGAGAGATGGTCACTCGGCGAACGTAGGGGAGAATGCCAGGGGCTTGAAGAACGATGTACTTTGGCAACCGTTCTGGGCGATCAACGCACCAAATCCCGCGCCATTCACGTTGGCTAGCGAATTTCGTATCCTTGACAAGATAAGGGTCGAAAGGCTTCTCATCCCACGTTTGCACTCTTGAACGGTAGCCACAGCGTTTAAACCCTCTGGACGTCTCGTTCACTCTCACGCCCAGTGCTTCCAGATGCGGGGTGAGTGCATACTGGAGGGCAAGAAAGAATTCATTGGGTTGGACGATCTCAATACAGTCGCTCTCTCCCTCAAAGTCTTGGCTCATGCGAAGCGACAGGTCATCAGACAGGCAATACATCAAGCAGTTTGGCGATGCGATGGAAGCCATCACAGAACGGGGGGCGATAGAGATAGCGTTCCTTCCTTGCACCGAAATCGCCCCGGGGGAAATATTGCAGCCAGAGCGATTTAGCATGGCAATCAGTTCACCGACATTGGTTTCGCTCACGGCCCTTCCATTTGTGACGTTGCGCCGACCTTCACCCGGATCAGATCGCTGAGGATGCTCAATAGTCTGGCAACGGCCAAGTGTCGTAATCAGCACTTCTCCCCGATCCAGCATGGCAGACAAATATGGCGCGGGGAGATACCGATAAAGCGATGGGGCTGGCCCTTTTGCGGAGAACGTGTTCATGTGACACTAACCTTTAACATAGGCTAGTTTGAAAGTCAAGGAACTTTCTTGACTGGAAACGAAAGTTGCTCGTGGCGATAGTGGACGATGTCACCGGCGTAGTGGGTATAACAGGGCTCAAGACGACTCAAATAACGGTGCTACATCTTCGGGTCTAGTGGGCACCATACCCACTGGGTAGAAACGCCACTTTCGCCCCACAAATGGCATCAAAAAACACCCATAAGGTTTGCAGGCGTTGTACCCACTGCTATACCCACTAGCCCCCCAAAACCGTACCCACTGACGAAATATCGTCGGCGTATTCAGTTTATAACTATCTTAATTTCATGCACTTAATGAGTTATCAATAAAAAGTTTTTCGCCTGAACATAAGTCATCTCTTTTACCAGAAGCATGTTACAAGCGCGATATTCAATCCCGATTTCCTGCGCCCATTCCAGAGCAACCGCATCTAAACTGCGTGCATCTCGGAGGGATGACTGCAATTACCCGGTGGTTGAGCATATACCTCTTCCTCTGACCAGACCCCAGACCCTACACCCCAGACCCCAGCCCCTTCCACCACCCCCGCTCCCGCCTCACCACCTCCCCAAACACCGCTTCAAACGCCTGTTCCACCTCGCCGTAATGCCGCGCCAGCACATCCGCTCCGCTTTCCAGCCGCACTTCCCGCTCAAACCGCGCGCTCATCCGTACGGACATGCGCCCCAGCACAACCCGAATGCCTTCGATGCTCGCATAAGCCCCCAGCCAGTCCTGTTCCACCATCCGCTCCAGCGGCGCGCGTACCTCCGCCGGTGCCAAATCTCCCAGCCCCATCACATCTTGATAGACCGACCCGATAAACGCTTCCCGGGGTTCTTTCACCCAGTGCGCCCAATTCACCGACAGCGCATGGTCAAAAAATACATCCAGGCAGATGCCCGAATATCGGCCCAGTTCCCCGGTCAACGCTTCCCGGCAGGCGATAAACGCCGGGTGGGCGTCCGTCGCCTGGTCGACCCGTCTGTGCTGCTCCACCGCCCTGCGCACATCCCCAGGCAGCACATCCGCCGCGCGCACGCGCATCAGGTCCGGCAGCACGCTTCCAAGCCGGCATGCCGGCCTGGGCTCGCACAACACAAGATGTGCCAGAAAGTTCATCGAAAGGTATATTGCAGGGTAAGCCGGACAAACGCAAAACCCGGGACAAACGCAAACAAGGACCTCCCATGCCCCAAGCCCGTCAGCACTTTAACGCGTACGTCCTTACCGCTGGCCTGGGTCTCGCCGGTTTTGCTGCTCCGCTCCAGGCCGACACCGTCAGCCTCACCGACGGCCGCTCCTTCCAGGGCAAAATCCTCACCGATAACGAACAGACCGTTCGGATCGACACCATGGTCATCGGCATCCGGACCAAAATCAGCTTCCCCAAATCCGAAGTCTCCAAAATCACCAACGCTCCCCTGCCCGCCAATTTCTTCGCGCCTCCCGCTGATGAAACCGTTCAGGTCGTCACCGGCCAGAACCTCTATCTCGACATCCCCATCACCGGCGTCATCGGTAAAGACGTCTACGCCGACGGCATCGTCCGCGCCTTGAACTACGCCAAGGCACATGGCTGCAAATCCATCGTCTTCGAAATCAATTCCACAGGCGGCAGCCTCGAAGAAACCAACAAAATCGTCGAGATGCTCAAAGGTTTCCAAGGCGACTTTCACTATTACGCCCTCGTCCAAAACGCCGTCGGCGAAGCACTTCCCATCGCACTCTGGTGCGAACGCATCTACGTCACTCCCACCGCCAGGCTAGGCGGCACCAGCGACGATTACAAAGCCTTCTCCGAAGGCTCCGCCGCCGAAGTTCAGTCCATCCTCCGCACCCATCTGGCCACCCAGACCGGTGAAGGCGCCAGCGCCCACTACCGCTATCCCCGGCTCGTCAAAGCCATGATCGATCCCGCCGAAGCCACCACCGCCTGGATCGACGATCAGGGCGCCATCGAAGTGGGCCTCACCGCGCCAATCGGCACCCCCAAGGACCGCATCATCTTCCAGTCCCAGGGCAAAGACGATAACCGCGTCCTCACCCTCACCCATGAGCAGCTTAAGGAACTCGGTGTCGAACCCTTCTCCGGCTCCGCCGCCGACATCGGCACCAAGCTCAACCTCAAAGGCTGGAAGCTCGAGTCCAATTATGGCGCAACCGCCATGACCACCACCGCCGGCTATCTCAACGAGCAGGCCGCCGACGACGCCAAGCGCCACAAGGCCCTCATCAAGAACAACATCGACCGGCGCAAACAGGTCGACGCCTACATCAAACACAATCTCCAGCAGGCCTCCATGTGGGACCCCAACAAAGGCTCCTACCAGAACTACAACGGCTCAGGCGGCTGGGGCGGCAGTTCCCCCCTCATGACGCACGACTCCCGCGCCAACTGGAAAGTCCGCACCGATAACACCTACAACTACATCGTTCAGGCACGTCAGGGCATCAATCAGATGGTCCAGCTCGAAGCCGAAGCCAAGCGCCTTGGCCTGGACCCCACCTATCCCGACGGCCAGCTTAACCAGATGACCCTGGACCTGAAGGTCAAACAGGATTACCTCGAAGGCTTCCGCAACAAAAACGGGCTCTGATCCCTCTTCATTCAATCACCTCTCCCTCAGGGAGAGGCCAGGGTGAGGGTGCTCTTCTTCTCCCCGCTCCGCTCTTAGACACACGCAATGCCCACCAATCCCATTAAAGAATTTGATCTCCTCCACGCCATCTACAGCGCAAACCCCGCGCTGCCTGCCAACGTCACCATTCCTCCCGGCGACGACATGGGAGAGCTCACCCTCACCTCCGGCTCACGCGTGCTGGTCACCGTCGACCAACTCGCCGAGGGCCGGCACTTTGTCCTGAAAAACACCCCCCTGGCCCTCATCGCCCGCAAAGCCATCACCCGAAATCTCTCCGACGTCGCCGCCATGGCGGCAAAGCCCATCGGCTGCGTCTGCGCCGCCGCCTTTCCCCGCTCTTTCTCTCTCGATAACGCAAAAAAACTCTCCCAGCACATGCGTGAGGTCGCACTCTCCTACGACTGCCCCATATTCGGCGGCGACGTCACCATCTGGGATTACCCCATCCTCATCTCCGTCACCGTCCTCGCCGAACCCTGGCTCGGCCTGCGCCCCGTGCGCCGCTCAGGCGCGCAACCCGGCGACCTCGTCTGCGTCACCGGCACCCTCGGCGGCAGCCTCCTCACCAACAACAACTACACCCACCACCTCGAATTCACACCCCGCGTCGCCCTCGCCAAGGCCCTCGCCACCCGCGTCAAGCTCTCCAGCATGATCGATATCTCCGATGGACTGGGCCGCGACGCCGGCCACATCGCCGATCAATCCGGCGTTGATATCACCCTCTACGCCAACAAGCTCCCCTGCTCCAACGCCGCCCACGCCGCCGCCCAGGTCTCCGGCAAACCCGCCTGGATGCACGCCCTCGCCGACGGCGAAGATTACGAACTCTGCTTCACCATCCCCTACGACCAATCCGAACGTCTCGCCCAGGACCACTGGATGATCGACAACGTTCGCATCACCCCCGTCGGCTACTGCGCCCAGCGCTTCCCCGGCAAACCCCCAGTCCAACTCATCACCCCTGACGCAAAAACCATCGACGCCTCCACCTTCGGCTGGGAACACAGCTAGGCTTTGTCTGAAAACCCTTCCCCTCAGGGGGAAGGCGGCCCGGTACTTCGAGCCGGATGAGGTCGTTCTTGGTTTTCTGACCTGTCTTGAAGCGTATTCAGACAAAAGCTTACAACCCCCACCCTCACCGTCCCGCCTCTTCACCCACGCCTCCGCTCTCTTACTTCATACATCTAACTTCTGACATCTACCATCCAATGTTCTCCCTCATCACCCAAACCCCAGAGCACACCATCGCCCTCGGCCGCGCCCTCGCAGCAGCCCTCGAGCCCGGTGATCTCATCTTCCTCGAAGGCCAGCTCGGCGCAGGAAAAACCCGATTCGTCAAAGGCCTCGCCCAAGGCCTGGGGCTCGACCCGGAGGCCGTTTCCAGTCCTACCTTCGTCATCGCCCATGAGCACCCCTTGTCCACCGGCACGGTGCTGGTCCACATCGATGCCTACCGCGTTCAATCCCTTGAAGACCTGGAGTCCATCGGCTGGACGCGTGACAGCGCCCGCCCGCAAAGCGAGTTCCGCAAGGGCGCCATCACCGTCATCGAATGGGCCTCGCGCATGCACGTTCCCGCCGCCGTATCCCGGCTGCAGATCGACATCACCCACGAGTCGGACCTGACCCGTAAAATCCAGATCACCCCCATCAATCTCCCCGTCGAAAGAATCCCCGCGTTAAGCGCCGCCCTGGCCAGATGCAGCGACTAAAATAAAGACACCATGACCGACCCCATTGATGAAATCCTCCCCGGCCTCTCCCCCGTGGTCCCCCCGGCAAAGTCCCGGGCCTGTCCCATCTGCAAGCGCCCCGTCGACCCCCAGTCCGACGCTTTCCCCTTCTGCACCCCCCGCTGCCGCACCGTCGACCTCGCCAAATGGGCCACCGGCGACTACAAATTCACCCGTCCCATCGAAGAACGCGACCTGGACAACGAATAAACACCCTTTCGACGCCCAATCATCTCCATCCTCTTCCATTCATAATTCCAAGCATCGTCCTTCGTCCACCAAGCCCTCCACCATCGGCATCCGCACCCACACCTGTGCCGCTGCGGTATGCGCCAGATCACCCGACCCCTGCCACGGGATCACCCGCACAGTGCCGTCTTCCATCCAATACCCCGCCCGGAACATTTCCCGCTTGGCGTTTCCCTTGGTTGGCTCTGCCAGTTTCACCTTTCGCCACACCTGTTTTTTCGTATCGCCGGTCATCGCCGCGATCACCGGCCGTACGAACAAATGCGCCGTGCACAGCACGCTCACCGGGTTGCCCGGCAGGCCCATCACCATCTTGCCTTTGCCATCGGTCGCGATGAACACCGGCTTGCCCGGCTGAATGTTCACGCCGTGCAGAATCACCTCCAGCCCCAGGCGTTTCCAGGCTTCCGGCAGGTAGTCGCGCTCGCCCACGCTCACCCCGCCGTTGGTGATCACAAGATCGGATTCTTCCAGCGCAGCCTTGGCGGCCTGAATCGTTTTCTCCAAGTCATCCGGCAGATGCTTCCATGCCAGCACCCGCCCGCCCATGGGCCCGATCAGCGCCGAGAGCATCGGCCCGTTGGAATTTCGGATCTGCTGCGGTCCCAATTTTTCCGTCGCCGTCGCCGGGTCCACCACTTCATCGCCGGTGGTCAAAAGCGTCACCCGTGGCACCCGCGCCACGCTCAGTTCCACACAACCTGATGTCGCCGCCAGGCCTAAATGCTGGGCCGCCAGCCGCGTCCCCGCAGCCACCGTCACACCCCCTGTTTTCACATCGCTGGCCCGCCGGTGAATGTTCTGCCACGGCTTCACACCCTCCACTGTGAACGAAACCCCTTCCCCGCTCACCACGGCCTGCTCGATGGGCACCATCGCATCGCAGCCCTTGGGCAACGGCGCTCCCGTCGCAATGCGCCTCACGCTCCCCGCCGGCACGGCCACTTCAAAAGTCTCCCTCGCGCCGCCCGCCGGCACAGCGCCATCCACGGCGAACACCACACTGGGTTTTACCGCGCTAGCCACCACCGCAAACCCATCCATCGCCGACCGATCAAACGCAGGTTGATCCCGATCAGCCGTCACCGCCTCGCCAAGCACACGCCCCAGCGACGCAGCCAACGCCACACGCTCATTTTCCAGTCGGGTCACACGCTCCAGCACCAGCGCCAATGCCTCGTCATACGTCAACAGAACCTTTGATTGTTTCACTTCAAACCTCGCTATTTCATCGCCGCATCAACGCCGTCGATGCTTGAATTTCTTCTCTGAAAACATCTGACGTCTAACATCATACATCTCACATTCCCCCTTCATTTACACGTTAGAATCCCCGCATGCTCAACGCCATCATCTTCGATTTCGACGGCGTCATCGCCGACTCTGAACCCCTCCACTACAAAGCCTTCCTCGCCACCGCCCAGGAACTGGGCATCACCTTCGACTACGAAGAATACATTGAGACCTATCTCGGCTACTCCGACCGCGATTCCTTCCGGATCATGACCGGCGTCACCCCCGGCAAAGCGGGCACCGCAGCCCAGGAAGCAAAAATCGCCCAGCTCATTGCGCTCAAGGCCAAGTCCTTTGAGCGCGTTGTCGATCAGGGCATCAACGTCATCCCCGGCACGCTGGACCTCATCCATGCCGCCGGTTCTGAAAAAATGCCCATGGCCATCGCTTCCGGCGCCACCCGGACCGACATCAACGTGGTCTTGAAAAAGCTCGATCTTCTCTCCCTCATCCCCGTCATCGTCAGTGCCGACGATGTGGAGCATTCCAAGCCTCATCCAGACAGCTATCTGCTCGCCGTCGAAAAGCTTGCTGCGCTGCGTCCCGATAAAAACCTCACCCCGGAAGTCTGCCTCGCCATTGAGGACACCCACGCCGGCCTCACCTCCGCCAAACGCGCCGGCCTCATGACGCTCGGCGTCGCCACCACCGG
>CAZIWA010000175.1:1217-9362 GCA_964542875.1 uncultured Phycisphaeraceae bacterium | reverse complement strand
GAAGATCACTTTGGCGACATGGACTTCAAGGTCTGCGGCACCAAGGACGGCATCACCGCCATCCAGCTCGACCTCAAGATCCGCGGCCTCACCATCGACCAGATCAAGAAAACCTTCGAACTGGCCAAGGTCAACCGCCTCCAGATCATCGACATGATCGAAGAGTGCATCCCCGAGCCCCGCGCCACCATCTCCAGGTACGCCCCCCGGATGCTCACCACCACCATCCACCCCGAAAAGATCGGCAAGCTCATCGGGCCCGGCGGCAAGACCATCCGCGCCATCCAGGAATCCACCGGCGCCACCATCGAGGTCGAAGAAGACGGTACCGTCTTCATCTCCGCCGTCGGTGAAGGCAAGGCCGAACGCGCCCTCGAAGAAGTTGAGAAGCTCTGCGCCGAAGTCAAAGTCGGCGCCATCTACACCGGCCGCGTCTCCACCATCAAGGACTTCGGCGCATTCGTCGAAGTCATCCCCGGCCAGGATGGCCTCTGCCACATCTCCGAATTGGCCGACGGCTACGTCGAAAAAGTCACCGATATCGTCAAGGTCGGCGATGTCATCCGCGTCAAGGTTCTCCTCATCGACGACCAGGGCCGCGTGAAACTTTCTCGAAAAGCCGTCATCAAGGAAGAAAATGCTCTTGCGCAGCCCAAGGCTGAGTAAGTAAGATTCAAACAGTGGTTCACCCGTCCTGAACCCGCGCAAACGCGCCCCGGAACCGGCGCCGGCTCTCATACCAGAGGCCGGTAAAGCGCTCGACCGCTCACCGACAGGGGATGTTTCACGGGTCAGGATGGGAAGACCGCTACGGGCTTATTAAAGCCCTGTCTGGAAGGCTGACGCCCGCCCAACGTTAAAAGTAGGCGCGCCAGCCTTCCAGACAGGGTTTTTCTTAAACCCGGGCACGTCTGCGTTCGCAGGTCATACGCATCATTCGTGAAACGTACGATCTGGATAGGGAAAAAGAGTGAACCGGGGGCATTTCTGTCTGTGGCGTGCAGTGGCTGAACGTCTTTAGTGGTCTTTTATCTACCCCATTAAGCGCGTTGCCGGCCATGTCTGGACATTTAAGTACGGTTGCCGTTCCCGTGAGCTTTGCGTTGTGTGCTGTTAATCTGTTTATGCACAACAAAAGCAAGCGTGTTCTGCCACCCGGGCCGCGTTCTCGTCGGGGGAACATCGCTCGTGACTCTCTTGGCCGCAAGCCCGAAGAATGCAGTCTCCGGTTGGAAACACTGGCACTTTTTTCCCCCGTGTTTTAGTCTCCTGGAGCTTCGTACTTCTGACTTGCACCAGCGTCCAGTGGTTCCATCTCTTCATTTCATTTCTTTTTTTGTTAAGGAGTTGTCCGATGATTACTCAGGGAAGAGTCAAATGGTTTGACCCCAAAAAGGGCTTTGGCTTCATCGTCGGCCCCGCCGGTCAGGACGTTTTCGTCCATTTCAGCCAAATCCAGGGGGATGGCTTTAAGTCTCTTAAAGACAATGAAGCCGTTGACTACGAATTGATTCAAGGCGACAAGGGCTGGCAGGCCCGCAGTGTCAATCGGTCGATGGTCGCGCAACCTGTCCGTTAAGCGCGAACACAAGACCCACATTTCTCTCAAAACCCCTGGATGCCTCAGGGCAACACATTTCAAAAGGCATACACACCAGAAGCCTCCCTCCGCCCCAGGGCCTCTCACCTTGGTACCCCGGCAGGGAGGTTTTCATTTGGAATCACCCGACGACTCCCCGCCTCTTACGTTTCACTTTTACTTGCTCAATTCCCCACCCCCACCGCCTCCACCTGCCTGCTGTACACCTCATCCAGCACATGCCGGCAAAGCACCTCAAAATCCGGCCGCGCCACATTCGTTGAATCCGTCATTGGATTGATCACCACCACCTGCCGCGCCCCAAACGCCGCTTTAAACGCCGCCGCATCCACCCCTGGCGCAAGCACGCTGAACACCGGCCGTTTATCGGTCTGATCCACCGGGCCCGACGGCAGTCCATGCGTATAACCCGCCTCGCCCGTATCGGCGCACGCGATCACCTCCAGCGTCAGCCCGTACCGCTTGGCAAGCGGCTCCAGCACCCGGTCGGTCACGCAGATTTTCTTGCTCTTGAGCCGCCCGAACCGGTAGTCATACTGCCCGTGCAGGGTGATCAGATTGTTGCTCAGGAGCCGCAACCGGTCCCGGATGTATTTCTCCTGCGAGGGCGCCTGTTCCTTAAGCCTCACAGAAAGCTCGTTGATGAAAAGCTGCGCGTAAAGCGTGTCCAGCCACAGCAGTTCCTTACCCGTAATCGCCGGCGTGTTCGCCGCCGTGTAAGGATCCGGCAGCAGCACAAATGCCCGCCCCAGCGCATCCACCGTCCGGGTCTCACCCGGCGCAGGCTTCGTCGCCGCGCTTGATCCCGCTCCGCCAGGCGGCACACCATAAACCATCACATCCGACATCCGGATCACCGAAATATCACCCCGCCCCGCCTTCCTGGCCGCCTCCACCGCCCATCCATCCACCTCGTTCCCCGTCACCACCAGCAGTCTCGCATCCTTGAACAATTCCTTCGCTTTCGCATCGGGTGAATACCCCACCGGGTCTTCCCCCTCCTTCAAAAGTGTCCGATATTCCCCGTCATCCCCCAGCAGCCGCTCCGCAGCCAGCCCCAGCGCCGGCACCGACGAAACCACCACCACCCGCGGCCCACCCGAAGTGCTCCCCCGCGGCCCCTTGCGCCCGAGCATAATCAGCCCCCACACCCCGGCCAAACCCACGGCCACGATCACCAGAATTAACCAAAAACGTGCCATGAATACCTTCAATCAAACGGCTATCAATCCATGCGCCGCACAATGCGGTGAAAAACAACCCATTGCCCCGAATCTCCCCCAAACCGGGCCTAGGGCTTTAATTCAGGATTCTTAACCCATCATTCATAAAAAAACTCATTTCTCCACCGTCACGATCCACTTCTCCGTCCACGAGTGCTGACCCGTCACCGGCACGGTCACCGGTCCCAGCACAAATCCGTCGTACGCCTTGGCGTTAGGCCCTGTCAGGATCTTCATCTTGGACAACACATCCGCTGAATAGTTCACGCCTTTGTCCACCACGGAGTTCACCCCGGTCGGCGTCTCCGCATTGAACTGCATGTAATCATCTTCACTGGGCGTCGGCACCAGCAGGCGCATCAGCACTTCGCCGCTGCTGGCGGTCGTCACCGCAATGGCCTTCCCATCCACCACCATCGCCGTATCCTGCACGCCCAGTCCCACCTTCACGGTCAATTCCCGGGCCTTGAGTTCCCGATTCTGCAGCGTGCTCGTCACATACAGCGCGCCGTTGTCCATCAGCCGAAAGTCCCGTGTCAGCACCCATCCGTCCTTGGGAGAGCACACAAACGTCATCTGCCCGATATTTGTGTAGCTCAGCCAGAATTTCGCCTTCGCCAGGTTTGGCGCTTCCGGCGTCAGCGTGATCGTCTCGCCCCCGTCAAACAGATGAAACTCCCTCAGCGAGATCACCTTGTTCTCGACGAAAACCAGGTCATCGCTCCCCTCTTCGCGCATCGCCTTCATCTGCGCCCGGTCGCTGCGGCGAAACGCCAGAATCCTCGCCCCCACCGGGTCCACCCAAACGCTGGAAGTCTTCATCGTCATCCGATAGACCTCCCGCCCATCCTTGGTTTCTTTATAGATATAAGGCGTCACCGCGATATTCGTGGCGTTATACGCCCCCGAGGTGCACCCCGTCAGCGCAAACAGCGCCAGCCCCAGCATCGCGAAAAAAGCCATGTTTCTCATGGCGTCATGATACCCGGGCAGAAAAAGCGTCCCGTGTCACGAGTCCTGCGTCAAAACAAAAAACGGAACTCCTGCTCCGAACCTTTTGGACTCTTTCTTCAGACGCGGGACACAGGACGATTTTCCTACTCCGGCACCGATTCAAAAATCGCGCCCAGTTCCCGATTCTCCATCTGGCTCACGCGTGTCTGCACTTCATCAAAAGTCAGCCCGCTCACTTTGAGCGTCCTGGTTTCGCCTTCCACTTTGTAAATCGACCACAGCATCTTCTTCTTCATCGGCTCCAGCGCCATCGTCACTGCGCCATACGCCAGAAGCCCGGCGAAGCCGCCTGAGATCACCGTCCCCAGCAACACCAGCGTTCCCATCTTGCGTTGTGTACGCGCGCTGGTGGAGCCCTCCTTGGCCACCGCCTCCTTCGCATAGGCAAGCTTGCTGAATACCATCCCCCCCACCACCAGGGTAAGCACCACGCATCCCACACGACCGACATTCATCATCGTGTTGTAGCTCTTAAGCAACGCGCTCTGCGCAGGCGGAGAAATAGCCATCACACCGCTCCTTAAAAATAATTTAAACCCGGATCAATCCCAATAACGGGCTGAAATGCTTCCACCCGGAAGTTCTGATTCATTCTGCTCAAATTGTTGACAGCTCGCAACCTGGCTCGAACACCACGCACATCTCAATACCGCCAGCACTCATTTTTTCACCGCTTTTAACTGCACTTGGATAACCCCATCTTCCGGCAAGTCCATATGCGCTTTCTCATATCCGGCCTTGGATACATTCACCCACACGGCTTTCTGGCCCCCCGCCGCCAACCGAGCTATTCCATCTTTGTCCGTCACACTCACCGGTCCGTTATATGAGAGAGAAATCCGCTCCACATGTGCGCCCGCAACGGGCACGCCCTTCTCGTCCACCACATGAACGACACGTCCGCATCCGCAAACAACAAACGCAAAACCAACCAATAAAATCGATCTCGCCCCAACCATCACGCGCCTTCGGAAAAATAAATTACTTCCCATGCCCCGCGCCATGGTTTTGCGGCGCCACGCCGCCCGGCTGCGCCGGCAGCGCAGGCATATCCTCAGGCTTCACCACCTCCACCGACTCCACCTTCAACTGATAGATGCTGGTGATCAGCCCGTCTTCCAACCGCTCGCCCACTTCAAAAGTTCCCTTCACTTCCACCGGTGTGCGGGAGTTGCTGGGCACCGCCAAGCCCTCCTTGGAACTGGCATCCACCCAGTCCACCAGAGTCGGCGTGCTGCAATACAGGCAATCCGGCATGAACCGCATCAGGATGAATCGCGTGGACTTTCCCGCATCGTATTCGATGGGAAGGAGATATCCGCGGATGGTCACTTTCTTGCCCGCCAGGTCTTTCACATTCGCCGGGATCTGCGGGTTCACGCTCCCTGGCGTGATGAGCCTCTCCCCCGTCTCGTTCATCGTGTATTTCAGCTTCAACCTGTAACTCGACAACTCATTAAACGACACAGCTTGCGGCTTGCCGTCGCTTTTCGCTGCTGCCGGTTGAGTCGCTGCCGCCGGCTGCGTCGCCGCGGGCTCTTCAGCTAATGACACACCCGCCGCCGCACTTAGCACTACGGCAAGCGCACAAAACCACTTGCCGCCACGCATCGCACCCGGGTTGTTGAATCGCTTGCTCATTTAGTGCTTGTGTCCCGCGTGGTCATCGTTTCCTTCTGGAAACTTGAAGACCACGCCTTTAAACGTTTTGCCTCGAATGGTGATCTCCGCCACCGTGCCGTCAAATGTCTTAAGCCCCTTAAGCATATCCGCCTGCCCTGCGAATTCCGACGTATCGCCCACCTTCTCGCCGGTCAGATCATTGGCCACCGCCGCCAGTTCAACGTCTTTCCCGTTCACCGCCAGTTTCAGCGTTGCGGATGTCAGCCGCAACGGCTTCTCTGCTTCGCCGTCGAGCACATAGCCGGTCAGCTTTCCTGCCTCTGCATCCAGCACCAGTTCCACATGCGCAAACTCTCCACCCAACTCCACCAGCGTCCCGCCATGGGGAGCCTTGTGCTCATGCGCATGCGAAACGTGATGCGTCTTCTGATGAGTGTGCCCGTCGGCCTGGTCTGTCACGCCCTCCGTCGGCTTCTTCTCCTCACACCCAGCCAGGCCCACCGCCATTACCACACCCAGCGCGGCTGCACCCCAAACATTCTTGCCCGCCATATTTCGCTCCTTTTCTCTTTTTTGAATTTCTGACCAGACCCCAGGCCCTGGACCTCAGACCCTTCTTCAGCTTTCCGGCACCAGATTTGTCGCCACGTCCGTTCGGTAAGCCTTCACCGCCGGCACCATGCCCGCCAATGCGCCCAACCCTACCATTGCTAAGGGCGCCCACACCATCACCGGGTCATATGAAAACACAGCCAGCACCACCCCTGTCTGCGACCGTATCACGCTTGCCGTGCCGGCCAGGAGCATCGCAAAAAACACAAACCCCCCAAGCGCGCCCAGGCCCGCGATCACCACCGCTTCGAGCACAATCGCGCTGAACACCACGCTCCGCCTGGCGCCCAGCGCACGCAGAATCGCAAACTCTCTTTTGCGTTCGTTCATCGTGTTGTAGAGGCTGCTCAAAATCGACCCCGCTGCCACCACCATCACCAGGTACCCCACCAGCGTCAGCACCCGGTTCACCCAGCCGATCTTCTCAAACAACTCCGCCATCACCTGGCCCACCGGCCACGCCAGCGTCATCACATTTCCCTGCCGGTTGATCTGCTCGGAAAGCTGAGCCCCAAACATCGGGCTCTTGAACTTCAACATCACCGCGGACACTTCCTTGTATTCATCGGGAATCGGCTCCCCCTTCTTGGGCACGGAGTCTTCATCCGCTCCCGGCAGCGGCTTCAAGTCATGTCCCGTCATGTGATAAAAGCTCTCAAGCGGCACCCACACAACCCGGTCCGCAGGCGTATTGGTCGGCTCCAGCACGCCCACCACGGTGAACTTGTCCGGGTGCTGCATCGCCGGGTCAAACGTCAGCCCGTGAAACGAATTGAAACTGTCGCCCACCCTCAAGCCCGTCCGCTGGGCGGCCATGCTCCCGATCACCGCTTCCCACTTCTCCGGCTTGAATCCCGTCCAGAATGCCCCGCCCGGCTCGGCCTTGAGCACCTGATCCTTGCCAAACCGGTAGCTCTCGAAAAACTCCGGCGTCGTCCCCACGATACGAAACCCCTGATAGTTGTCCCCCACTGCAAACGGCACCGCCGTCTTCACCCGGATGTCTTTCTTGATCGCCAGATACCGCTTGTAGGGAATATTCCCCGGCGAAGTCTCCAGGTGAAACACGCTGTTGAGCACCAGTTGAAGCTGGCTGCCCCGCGCGCCAAGCACGGCGTCAAAACCCGATGCCCCGCTGGTGAACGCCTGCGCCGATTGCCGGTTGATGCTCACCACCGCCATCACCAGCCCGCACGCCAGCGCCACGCTGATCACCGTGATGCACGTGGAGACCCAGTGCTGCCGGAGGCTTCGCGCAATGATCAGCCAAAGCGCCTTGATCACGTCCACCTCCCGTTGCCCGCTGCGGCCTTGTTGATCGTCGCGAGTTCCTCCACCCGGGTAAATTGCGACAGCGTCCGGGGATCATGGCTTACCAACAGGAGCGTGGTTCCATCCTGATTGCACATCTCCCGGATCCACGCCAGCGATTCATCCGCAAACTTTGCATCCAGGTTGGCCGTCGGTTCATCGGCCAGCAGCAGTTTCGGCCGGTTCGCCACCGCCCGCGCCAGGGCCACACGCTGCTGCTGCCCCACCGAAAGCTGTCGTGGCTTGTAATCCAGCCGATGGCTCAGCCCCACCCGGTCCAGCGCCTTGCGCGCATAGCCGTAGTCCACGCCCGCGCCAAACGCCATGCCCAACGCCACATTCTCCAGCGCCGTCATCCCCTGCAGCAGGTTGAACGTTTGAAACACATACCCGATGTTCATGGCCCGAAACGCATCGCGCGCTCCTTCCCCAAGCACCGCGATATCCGTCTCACCCAACATGATCGAACCCGCATCGGCGCGCAGAATCCCCGCGATCAGATTCAGGAATGTTGTCTTCCCCGTCCCGCTTCTTCCGGCCAGCGCCACTTGTTCGCCTGCCTGGATGGAAAAACCCGGCACATCCACCACCAGCGTCCGCTCGTCGCCGGGAGAAAGGTACGACTTCTTCAATCCCTTGATTTCAACGGCGACGCCCATCGGGGCAATCCTATTGAGAATGAAGTATCAAATCAAATCGCACGCAAAAAAAGACCCGGAGCAAAACTCCGGGTCTTCAACATGTTTCTTAACGACACGGGAC
>CAZIWA010000175.1:0-1117 GCA_964542875.1 uncultured Phycisphaeraceae bacterium | reverse complement strand
ACCCGCGACTTCTTCTCACGCCCGTTTGGGCTTCGCCGGCAACCCCGTCCGTGCGGATTCATAAATCGCATCCATCAGCTCGCTCTGTTGAATGCCGTTGGTCGGGCTGGTCTTGGGCTGCGCCCGGCCCAGCACTGCATCGATGAAGTTGTCGTCCGGCGTCTGCGAGACGCCCGTCACCGTCGGGTACTTGATCTCCTGCGTCCCCTTCCAGATCTTCATCCAGCCCGCGCTCCAGCCGTCGGTTTCGATGCGCCCGTTATCGAAGATGAAGTCCATGCCCGCGCCGTAGCCGGGGCAGTTCCCGCCGATGGTGATGGTTGCCATCACGCCATTGGCGAACCTGATGTTCGTCGTGGAGTTGATGTCCACCTTCGTGCCCTTGTTGTCGACGAATGCGAACACGGTGTCGATGTCCGATTCCACCGTCCACACCAGGCTGTTGAACAGGTGCGCGCCCGAGTCATACGCCTGACCGCCGCCCGAGAGCGCCGGGTCTTGCCGCCACAGGCCCTTGGTGAATTTCAGCCAGTCCTGGGAAATGTACCCCGTCACCAGTTCCAGGTTCCCCAGCGCCTTGGTCCGGATCGCATTGCGGATGTATTCCATTTCAACGGAGCACGACGTGTTGTACCCCACCACCACGATCTTCCCGGAGCTCTTGGCCAGCTTCGCCAGCGCGTGCGCATCCGCGGAGTTGGTCACCATCGGCTTTTCAAGAAACACATGCAGCCCGGCATTGATCGCCTGCACCGCATGCTGATAGTGGAGCGTGTGAGGCGTCGCAATAAACACCGCATCAGGCTTGGCCTTGGCATACATCTCCGCGGCATCGGTGAACTGCGCCGGCGCCTTGGCATAGTCCGCCAAATTCTTCTTGATGAACCCTTCGGTGATCTCAAGCTTGGCATCGCACAGCGCCACCAGCTCCGCATCCGGATGCGCCTTGATCCGGCCCGCGTGAACGCCCATGAACCCGCCGCAACCCATAAACGCTACTTTGACCTTCGCCATGTGGAACCACTCCGTAGAAAGGGATGAGTGGTAAAAGCTTAACCAGATTGTTCCACAATGAAAGTCAACACGGAATATCGATACACCAGCAGATCAACCCTCA
>CAZIWA010000174.1:0-9546 GCA_964542875.1 uncultured Phycisphaeraceae bacterium | reverse complement strand
CTTGTTTCATAGGGCCAAGTCCACTTTAGCGTGAACTCAGCTTCCTAAGACCCATCCCAATTCATAATTCGTAACTCGTAATTCATAATTCCTTCCCCCCCGGTGCGTGAGTTACAATAGCCCCATGGACGCAATGCTCTCCATCCTTGCTTTCGTCGCAGCCGGCCTGCTCCTGGTCTTCTCCGGCCTCACCGCCAACTGGATCCTCGGCGCACGCTCCCCCAATCGCCAGAAGTCCGACATCTACGAATGTGGCGAAGAACCCATCGGCACCGGCTGGGTCCAGTTCGACCTCCGCTTCTACATCGTCGCCCTCTTCTACCTCGTCTTCGACGTTGAAGTCGCCCTCACCTACCCCTGGGCCGTCGTCTTCCGCGAATTCCCCACCGAAGCCCTCGTCCTGGGCCTCCCCTTCATCTTCCTCATCGTCCTGGGCTTCGCCTACGAATGGCACACCGGCGCGCTTGAATGGGTCCGCTCCACCGTCAACACCTCCCTGGGCTCCGCCTCCACCAACGCCAGGCTCAGCGAACTCGCCCGCAAAGACCCGGTGTAAGAAAGGTTCAAGCTAAAAGGGATAAGGGACAAGTAAGAAAATAAGTTCCTCCTTTTCCGGCCTTTCCTCCCTCTGCCTTGTCCCTTTTACCTTTTTCCTTGTACCTTTCCCCCATGGACCTCCTAAAACCCTTCACTGAACCCTTCATGCAGGATGCCTTTCTGGCCAGCATCCTCGTCGGGCTCACCTGCGCCACGCTCGGGGTTTACGTCGTCCAGCGCCAGATGGCCTTCATCGGCGACGCCATGGCCCACGCAGCCCTTCCGGGCCTCGCCCTGGCCCATCTCGCCGGCTGGAGCCTCCTCATCGGCGGCCTCCTCGCCGATCTCCTCACCGCCCTGGGCATCGGCTTCATCGCCCGCAAACGCGCCATCCGTGAAGACACCGCCATCGGCATCCTCTTCACCGGCATGTTCGCCCTCGGCGTCCTGATCCTCAACAAAACCAAAAAAACGCCAGAGCTCATGCACATGCTCTTTGGCAATATCCTCGGCGTCACCTCCAGCGACCTGGCCTTCATCGCCATCGTCGCCGTCGGCGTCGTCGGCGTCCTTTTCCTCCTTCACAAGGAAATGGAGCTCGCCTCCTTCGATCCTGAATACGCCTCCCTCATCGGGCTCTCCCCCAGCCTGCTGCGCATGGTCCTGCTCTTTTTGCTGGCCTTCACGGTCGTCTCCTGCATCTACATGGTCGGCGTCATCCTCACCTCCGCCATGCTCATCACCCCCGCGGCCACCGCCTCCCTGCTGGCCCGGCGGCTGGTCCCCATGATGGTCGTCTCCTCCATCGCCGCCATCCTCACCGGCATCATTGGGCTCTACGTCTCTTACATCGCAGACACCGCCCCCGGCGCCACCATCGTCACCATCGGCACCCTGCTGTTCATCCTGGTCTACGGCTTCCGGCTCATCACCGGCCAGGTGAAAACCAGCGAAGCCTGATTCCCCCGTGCGGCCCTCCCTCATGCCCACCACACTCCAAAAACGCTTCCTCGTCACCGCCGGCAACACCCGCCAACCCATCGACCGAGTGCGCGACTGGGGCAACATCTTCACCGGCAACACCGGCTTTCAGATCGCCCAATCTCTCGCAACCCTTGGACCGGTCGACCTTTACACCTCAAATCCTCAACACGCCGACCAAGCCGTCGCCTTTAAACTCCTCCATCCCATTACCCCAAAGCTGTACAAAACACACGAAGACCTCAAACAACTTCTGATGAACAATGTTCCACGTGGCACATATCAAGCCATCTTCATGGCGGCCGCCGTCGCCGATTACACCCCCACCGGCGCATTCCAGGTCATCTCCCGCGCACCCGGCAAGGAACCCGGCACCCAGGTCTGGACCGTTCAAAATGCCCAGGCCGGCAAGGTCAAAAGCACCTTTGAGGAACTGGCTTTTCTCGGCAAAAAAACCGAAAAACTGGTCGACCTCTTCCGCACTCAGTGGGGTTTTAAGGGCCTGCTCGTCAAATTCAAGCTCGAAGTCGGCGTAACGCCTGACCAGCTCATCCAGATCGGCCAGGCCAGCCGCCTCGCCTCCGGCGCAGACTACCTCGTCGCCAACGAGCTCGACATGGTCCAGGGCCCAAACCCCGGTGCCTTCCTTTTAGGCGACAACCTCCAGGAATGGGTCCCCCGCCAAACCCTCGCCACCCGCCTCACCGCCCTCATCAAATAACGCGGCTCTCCCACACCCTCTTCAATTCATACTTCCTTCGCCCTACCTCTCCAGAATTCCCACCAGCTCCGACAAATCCTCCAGGCTCGACACCGCCACATCAGCACCGGCCGCATTCAACTGCGCCACCGTGTGCCGGCCCGTCGCCACGCCATACGCCACGCACCCATTCACCTTCGCGCATTCCACATCGCGAGGCGTATCTCCAATCACCACCACCCGGCTCGGTGTCACCGCATGTCCCAGGTCGGCTGCATATTTCTTCATCGCCACGCGCACCAGCGCCGGCCTGCTCTCGCCCTCATCGCCAAACGCTGTAATCGTGAACTGTCCCGGGTCCACGCCCACCGCGTTGAGCTTGATCGGTACCGCCTGGGTGTAGTTGCCCGTCAGCAGGCCCAGCACCAGGTCGCCCCGCTTGGCCCGCCGGTCACGCAGCAGTTCAAGCGCCCCGTGAATACCCGGCGTCGCTTTCACTTGAGCGTGTGAAGCCACAAACTCCAGCGCCAGCGCCTCGATGTACTCATCATGAAACCGCCGGTACTGCGCCGGGTCTTCCCCCAATCCGTTGATCACCGCCGCCTCTTTGAAAATAAGCGGGTCCAGATGCCCCGCCGCATCGATCCCATCCCACTTGAACCCTGGCCCAAACAACCGGGTCGCAACGCCCGCCATCGCACGCATCCCCGCCCCTTCGGAGGTCAGGATCGTGCCATCGATATCAAACAGCAGCAGCGTCGGATGGTGCATGAAATCGGGTCCAGGAGGTCAGGATTCGGAGTCCGCGGGAGCTTGACGTTTGGACATTTGTCTGCGCCCGGCGGGGCAATCGGCTGTAGCCGAGGGTCAGCGGGTCTTTCGAGCGCAGCCCCCGGACAACTTCTACCCGACCCATGTTAAGACGCTCTTCCCGGTCCAGGTCTTCACCCGATTCCCGAAACCCGAGCCCCTTTTTCCGTCTTTTAATGCCTGAAATGCCGCCGACCCGTGAAGTACAGCGCCACGCCGGCTTCATTGCACGCCTTGATCGTTTCGTCGTCGCGCTTGCTCCCGCCCGGCTGCACGATGGCTTTCACCCCGGCCTTGATCAGCACCGCGGGACCATCGCCGAACGGGAAGAACGCATCAGACCCCGCCACGCCGCCCTGCGACCGGGTCTGGCCATTGGCATTGGCCTTGGCCACGGCGATCTTGCAGCTCTCCACGCGATCCATCTGCCCGGCGCCCGCGCCGGCCAGCGCGCCGTTATTCACGATGCAGATTGCGTTGCTCTTGAGGTGTTTCACCGCCGCCCAGGCCAGCTCTAAGTCCACCATTTGCGTCGCTGTTGCCTGCGGGCCTGCGGCCAGCGTCCAGCCCTTGCTGGTCATGTCCGCCAGGTCGCGCTGCTGGGCCAGAAGCCCGCCGAGAATCGACTTATATTCGATCACTGAGGCGTCACGCGCCTGGCCCAGGGGCAGTTTGCCCAGTTCCAGCACGCGCACCGTCTTCCAGCGCTGGGTGATCAATTCAAAAGCTTCTGCGGTGTAGTCCGGCGCAAGAATCACTTCCAGGAATTTCTGTCCGTCCGTCAGCGCCTTGGCCGCGGCCAGGTCCACCGTGGTGTTGAACGCCACGATCCCGCCGAACGCCGCCATCGGGTCGCCCGAATAGGCGCGTTCAAACGCCTGCACGCTGCTCTCGCCCACGCCCAGCCCGCAAGGGTTGGTGTGTTTGATCACCGCCGCCGCCGGGCGGGCCAGTTCCTTCACCAGTTCCAGCGATGCCGCGGCGTCATTGAGGTTGTTGTATGAAAGCTCTTTGCCGTAAAGCTGCTTGGCGCTCACCACGCTTGGCTCTTTGCAGCCCTGATCGGCGTAAACCGCCGCCGACTGGTGCGGGTTCTCCCCGTAACGCAATTCCGACACCTTCGTGTATTTCAGGCTCAGCGTCGCCGGGTAAGCGGCCTTCTCTTCGCCCGCATACCCCAGCATCCATGCGGAAATCGCCGTGTCGTACGCCGCTGTCCTGGCAAACGCCTGCGCCGCCAGCTTCTTGCGCGTCGCCAGGGAAACGCTTCCCTGGTTGGCTTCCAGTTCCTTCAAAAACCCTTCGTACTGCGCCGCATCGGTCAGCACGGACACATAGTGATGATTCTTGGATGCCGAGCGCACCATGCCCGGTCCGCCGATGTCGATGTTTTCGATGGCTTCTTCATCCTGCACGCCCTGCTTGGCCACCGTCTTTTCAAACGGGTAGAGGTTCACCACCACCAGGTCGATGGGTTGAATGCCGTGGTCCTTCATCGCTTTCGCATGCCCGGGGTTGTCGCGCACGCCCAGCAGTCCGCCGTGCACCTTGGGGTGCAGGGTCTTGAGCCGGCCGTCCATCATTTCCGGAAAGCCCGTGAGTTGGTCGATCGCCACCACCTTCACGCCCGCGGCTTCGATCGCCTTGGCCGTCCCACCGGTCGAAACGATCTCGACATTGAACTTCGCCAGCGCCTTGGCCAGCTCAGTGAGGCCGGTCTTGTCGGAAACGGAAATCAGGGCGCGCCGAATGGGGATCAGATCGTGGCTCATCGTGTCCTCGGTTGGGGGAAGATTCAGAAAGCACACCATTTTACACTTGATCCCCGGATGGCACAGCACGGCCACAGCAATGCCAAGGCAATCTGCCTCTGTACCGGGAGCGCCGGCGTCCCGCCGGCTCCCGATCAGCCACCTTCACCGACATAAGTGAACTCTTCAGTCGTCAATCTCCCTGAAATCCGCTCTCCGCAAAATCCATCACGCGCCCGGGGCAATTGCATTTGATGCCCCGAGCGCGTGCGCCTTCGCAATTACCCAAATGCAATACCCCTCACCGCGCCACAAACTTTCTTCTCTTGGCTTTTCTCTGCTACCTTCTTCTCTTACTTGTCATTCATCCCATTTACCTTATCCCTTCCATGAAATTCCCCCCCCGCCTCATCATCGCGTCCCCCACCACCGACTTGCCGGACCATCTCTCCGCGCGCGGATATGCCCTCATCCACGCCCAGGCCGGCCTCCCCAGTCCGCAGGATGTTCTGGCCCAGGCCATCGACCGGGCCAAAGCCCTCTCGGGTTCTCTTCCGATTTCCCTGAGCACCACGCTCGAAGACGCCCGGCCCTTTGCCCCCAACAAATCCACCCTTTATCCCAAGCATCTCGCGGCTTTTGTCGCCCGGGCCTGCGCCGAGCTCACCGCCGTCGCCCTCATCCTTCACGGGCATGACCGCATCCGTCAGGGGCCGCACTGCATCGTCCTGGCGGGCTTTGCCCTCGCCGCCACGCCCGCTTCTTCGCTGGCTGAACTCTCTCTTCACATCACGCCCAATTCCCCCGCCATCCTCGGCGTCGCCGCCATCCAGCCCGACTCCGGCTCCGGCGAATGTTTCGACGAGCCCCTCCCCCGCGCGCCTCTTCCCCCCTGGGGTGCCATTGACGCCCGGCTTGATGAAATGCTCGAACACTGGTCCATCCAGCCCTCCCGTCAACGCCGCCCCAATCCCGCTTAATCAAAAACCCACCTTTCCTGTCGCGGACCAGCGCAATTGCGGACGATGCGCAGGTGGATGCCCCTTTGATATCTGAAACCTCAATCAACCCGGTTACATGGGCTTTCATCAACTACAATTGCCCTGTGCCGCGGACATCCCTACCCTCAAAACAAACGTATGGGGTATAGTGGGCGCGTTGCCGGGTCTGTTGTCTCTATAACCTGGCGGCCCCGGGACCAGTGATCATGACCAAGAAGATCTTTCTATTGGCTGGCATCGTCATCCTCCTGCTGACCCTCTGGCTGGGCAGCACGGTTTTCTTTTTCGTGCGAACCTTCAGCCAGGCCGCTTCCGCCCGCAACGCCTTGGAAGCACGTGCCGCCACCCTCATCACCGTTCTGGGCCCCGCGGACGGCCCCCCCTCCCCCGCCGATATCCCCTACGACCTCCCAGGCGGCCAGGCCGGCGTGCTCTCCTACTCCAACATCCTTGAAGGCCGCGAACTCCAGATCACCTGCGGCATCTCCGCTCCTCCCGGCCTGCCCAACGCCGAAGGCCCCTACGAAGTCGCCATCTTCACCAACGCCTCCTCCGGCTGGCGATCCACCGACTGGGCGCCCGAAGTCCTTCGCAACATCTCCATCTACGCCAAAACCACCCCCATTAATCCCGGCGACACTTTCAACATCGCCGACCTCACCACCCTCATGCCCTCGGCGCCCACGCTCCTCTTTGTGCGCTACAAATCCGTCACCTTTGACGGCAAACCCGGACAAATCCTCCTGGGCATCGCCGTCACCCCCGGTGAGCTTGAGTTCGCCAAAAAATACGGCAACGCCGACCTCATCCAGAAGCTCAAGGACAACGGTCTCTACCCCATCAGTTACCTCAACCGCTCTTCCATCGTCGACCCCTCGGCTTCGCTGGTCACTTCCTTTGAAGGCCGCAAGAACCGCCAGAAAACCGATCTCAACGAGCCGGCCAAAACCGCCAAGCGCAAAGCCTCGCGAAACACCACGGGAGCCGGCGCCGCTTCAACCGGCACTGGCGCCGGCGCCACCACAGGCTCCGGCCGGTCCCGCAGCCAGCCCCAGCCAGCCCAGCCCGCCGACGACGAAGACGAAGAATAGCCGCATCGCCTGACCGGGCTTCGAGAAAGCCTTTGCCGGTCCATGCCACTGCCCGATCCTGCGCCAATTTCCCGTGAACACACTCATGGACACCCGATAATCCGCCCTCCCCGGCAGCCCGGGCGCCTGGGAAATCGGCCCTGCTTTTACCTCGGGAATCACTCCTTTTCGCCATCAGCCATCCTTGGCTACTTCCCAGAAAAAACTAAAAATATCCCCCCCGGGATTGCAAGCCTTGCTGGCATGATGCAGAATACGTTTTGACACCATGCCCCGGGGGAAGGCTTTCTCCAAAAGGTCTAACGCATGATGTCTTGACCTTGACGTCAAAGTGGTGTCCCATCCTGAACTTAAACCAGTCGCACTGGAGGTCGCAAAGTGGCTGAAACCGCTGTCGGCTCCATCCAAATCAAGTGTCCGACGTGTGGCTTCGTCAACGAACGCCAGAACCGCGGCCCGTTGCACCCCTTCACTTGCGCCAAGTGCAATAAAATTCTCATCATCCCCGGCAAGATCGGCGACATCCAGGTCTCCGAACTCCTGGGCACAGGCGGCATGGGCGCCGTCTACAAAGGCATCGACACGCTCCTCCAGCGCCAGATCGCCGTCAAGCTCATGAAAAAGTCCGCCGACGGCAAGAGCCAGCAGACCAACGAGCAATACATCCAGGAAGCCCGCTCCCAGGCCAAGGTCAACCACCCCAACGTCGCCCAGGTCTTCTCCGCTGGCATGCACAACGATGCCCCGTACATCGTCATGGAGCTCATCGAAGGCGGCATGCTCTCCACGCTTTTCTCCTCGGAAAAGCCCATGCCTGAACTCCAGGCCATTGAATACACCACACAGATCGCCCAGGGCCTCCAGGCCGCCTACAACGCCGGCATCACCCATCGCGACATCAAGCCCTCCAACGTCCTCCTCGATAAATCCGGCCAATCCAAAATCGTGGACTTCGGCCTCGCCGGCTCTGTCGAAGGCGATGAAACCACAGGCGTCGGCACCGCCGCCTACATCGCGCCCGAAAACCTCCGCAAGCCCTCCGCCAACCATCCCCGGCCGGACCACCGCGCCGACATGTACAGCCTCGGCGTCACCCTCTACGAACTCGTCACCGGCGAACAGCCCTTCAAAGGCCGGGACATCAAGGAAAAAATCGAGGCGCGCTTCAAAGGCCCTCCGAAAAACATCTGCCTCATCAACGGCGAACTCCACCTTGAAACCGCCGCCCTCATCAACCGGCTCCTGAAAAACGACCCCACTCAGCGCTACGCCACCTACGACGAACTCATCAAAGACCTCCACGACGTCAAGGCCGCCGTCGCCGCCGGCCCCGCCAACATCGACATCTTCTCCATCCCCCCCGAAGAAGGCGGCGCCACCGCCGCCGCTGTCCCCACCACCGTCGCCACCGCCTCGGGCATCTCCGCAGGCCGTCAGGCCAAAGGCAAGATCAAAGCCCCCTCCGTCAATCCCAAAACACTCATCATCATCGGCGCCATCGTCCTGGCCGTCCTCATCCTCGCCGGCATCATCATCGGCGTCCTGAGCATGGGCCCCAAACCCAAGACCACGCCCGTCCCCACGGGCCCCGGCGTTGTCGTCGCCCCGCCTCCCTCGGAAAACCCCGACGCACCCAAGGTCGAGCCGCCCAAGGTTGAACCTCCCAAAGTCGAGCCACCCAAAGTCGTCGAAACACCCAAGGTCGAGCCGCCCAAGGTTGAACCTCCCAAAGTCGAGCCACCCAAGGTCGTCGAAACACCCAAGGTCGAGCCGCCCAAGGTTGAACCTCCCAAAGTCGAGCCCCCCAAAGTCGTCGAAACACCCAAGGTCGAGCCGCCCAAGCCCGCCCCCCCCGTCAAGACCTCTGTCCCACCGGCGAAAACCGGCAAAGTGGTCCTCATCCAAAAAGGCAAACCCGTTCATCCCGAAATGTTCGGCAAAACCCTCGAAACCTGGGAAACCCAGGGGGCCGTCCTCGTCAATAAGGAAACCAAGCCGCTCGTCATCTACAAGCTTCCCGAAGGCGACTTCAAGGTCAACATGACCCTCACCATCAACAAGGTAAACACCACCGTCCTCACCTTTGGCACGCAAGGCCGCCTCGGCTTCGTCTCCCGCACCCTCCCAGCCAAGATCTACACCACCGGCCGTTACGGTCGCTCCGGCGAAGTCAAGGACAACGAGCAAACCGTCTCCATCCTCACCAGCGACGTCATCATCCCCAACAAACCCTTCGAACTCGAAATCCTCCGTAGCGGTAAGAGCCTCGCCGTCTACATCGAAGGCAAGAACGAGGTCCGAAAACAAATCCTCATCGGCGGATACCCCGAAGGCCCCTTCGGCAACATCGTCATCACACCCGGCCCCGCTGGCGCAGACGGACTCAAAATCAACGAACTCACCTTCGAACCCATCACCTCAGAACCCAAGACCGAAGCCAAAGAGTAACGCACGCTCTGACCCCTCTCCCATTGGGAGCGGAGTGAGGTGAGGGTCAATACGGTTCAATTAAGCCCTTGCCTCATCATTCAGAGTGCTGAAGGCACGGCCCTATACAGCCAGGTCCTCCAGTTGCTGATCGGCATAAATCGCGTAATTGCACGATGGCTCAATCATGAAAGTCGGTGACCATCCGGCTCTTCAGCAACGTTACAGGGTTGCGTGCATTTAGACCC
>CAZIWA010000173.1:0-9623 GCA_964542875.1 uncultured Phycisphaeraceae bacterium | reverse complement strand
CACTTCCCCTGGATCAAGCAGTCCAGGCCCTCACCCTCGCCAAAGGCAAAGACAATATCAAAGTCCTGCTGAAACCCTGAAAATCGGACTCTTTAGCAACGATACAGGGTTGCATAGATTGTAGATCCGGGTGCGACCGACATTTTCTGCGCCCCAGCGGAGCGACCGGTTGTAGCCGGGGGCCAGTGAGTCTTCGAGTCTTCGAGCGCAGCCCCCGGTAAAGAATCAATTCATTCTTTCTTGTTCTTCAGCACCCTCGATGAGTGCTGAAGAATCTCTTCTTTGTATTGGCGCTAAAGTCTCAAAAATCACGTGTCCCGCGTCAAAAACTCTGGACACGGGACGCGAAACTCCGTACTCGACGACCCGGGACACCGTACTCGCCCTACCGCCCAACCGATCCCAGATCCACCACCACCCGCCCCGCCTGATAAAAGTCCGCGTTGAACAATCCCTTCTTGATGCTCGTGAACAACAGGCAGTTAAACCCCAGTCGGTCTGCAAATTCCAGATCTCCGCGACCCGGCCCGGCCCAGTCCACGTTCTCGTAGTACTGCGCGTGCAGATGGAAATGCGCAAAGCCGGTATACGCCTGCTTCACCAGCTCATCTGAAGAAACATACTTCCGGTCGTGGTCCCGCCGGGCAGGTGACACGTACCTGATTTCCATCGGCTGTTTCTCGATCGGCAGCAAAGCGTTGCTCTCCTTCCACACCACCACGCCGCCATACTCCGTGGTTGTGTCCGCAACGTCTTTGTCGATCAGGTCAAACACCTGCGCCGAAAGCTCAGGCTGATTCTGCAGCACGCTCAGCGCCACATAAATCACATACAGGTCGCCCCACGAAAGCTGCTTGGCGTATTCGCTCAGCTTTTGCGGGTAGTCCGCTGGCTGCCCGTCATAGCTGGGGCTCACCGTGTAGTGCCCCGCTGCCGGAATCATCCCATTCACCTTCGCGTAAAGCTCCGCTTTGCTCATGCCGAATGATGCGCTCTTTGCCGCCCGGATAAACACCGGAACATGTCGCAACTCCAACCCTTCTTTCTGCTCCGCGCGCAACGTCTGGCACGCCGCCTTCGCCTGGCTCCAGAATGCGGCGTTCCCACGCCAATCCATCAGCCAAAGCACGCCCTCTCTGTTTACCGGCACGGTCCCCAGCTCGCCCGCTGCGGCCTTTAGATCGCCCACCAGCGCGCTCTTGGGCGTCACTCCGGCCAACCGCGCCATCAGATCCTTCCGGCTGTACAGCTTGCAAAGCAGTTCCCAGGCCGCCACCTGCTGGGCGCTGTTCCATTCCTTGCCCGCATTGGTGAACACATCCCAGATCACCTCTTCGGGCGACTTCCCCGGGTTGAGCTTCTTTAAATACTCCCGCTCGGGCCGCTGGGTGATCTCCACGCCTCGCCCGATGCGCGCGTACTGCTGCACCACCACCGGCGTAAACTCTGTCCACCCATTGCGCACCGCCATATCAAATACCGCACTGATCGTCACCCAATCCACCATCGCCGGCACCTGCAGCGCGATCTTCTTCCGGAAGTTCGGCCCGTCATACTTCTCAAGCTGTTCAAACGCATAAATCCGCTCGTGGTCTTCCACGCCTTTGATCCACGTCAGTTCATACAACGCCGCGATGCGCCTGGGGTCGTTGGGCATTTCCCGTTCAGCCTGCGCCGCCGCCGCCATGCGCGTCTTGTCCACCACATTCGTGTTCGTCATCAGCGGCACCGGATCGTCATACTTGGGTGCCGCGCAGCCCCCGGCAAACAACGCTCCACCCAACCCCATCGCCACCATCCCTGCACGCAGTTTCCGCATCTCAAACTCCTGATAAACATCCGATCAAACACCACCGGGTCATGATACACCCCAAACCCCTCAGCCCCCGCAAACGGCCCATTTTAAGGCCTTAAAAATTACAAATCATAAATTTCAATTTACAAATAAAACGACACAGGCCGCGCCCAAAGGGACGCGGCCTGTGCGGAGATGACTCAATATTCAACCTCAGGCCTTGCCGTCGGCCTTGGCCATGTAGTTCAGGAGGTCGACCACGCGGTTGCTGTAGCCCCATTCGTTGTCGTACCAGCTCACCAGCTTGAAGAAGTTGCCGTTGAGTTCGATGCCCGCGCCCTTGTCGAAGATCGACGAAAGCGGGCAGTGGATGAAGTCGGAGGAAACCACTTCTTCTTCCGTGTAGCCCAGGATGCCCTTGAGGGACGTTTCCGAGGCCGCCTTGATCGCGCCCGCGATCTCGTTGTACGAGGTCTTGCGTTCGGTCTTCACGGTCAGATCCACCACCGACACGTCAGCGGTGGGAACGCGGAAGCTCATGCCCGTCAGCTTGCCCTTGAGGGCGGGCAGCGCCAGCGCCACGGCCTTGGCCGCGCCGGTGGACGCCGGGATGATGTTGTAAGCGGCCGCACGCCCGCCGCGCCAATCCTTCTTGGAAGGACCGTCCTGCGTGGGCTGGGTCGCCGTCACCGCGTGCACCGTCGTCATCAGGCCTTCGGCGATCCCGAAGTTCTCATGCACCACCTTGGCCAGGGGGGCCAGGCAGTTGGTCGTGCACGAAGCGTTGGAAACGATCGTGTGCTTCGAGGGATCGAAGCTCTTTTCGTTCACGCCCATCACGAAGGTGGGCACGGTTTCGGGGGTCTTGGTCGGTGCGGAGATCAGCACGCGCTTGGCGCCGGCCTTGAGGTGGTTGCCCGCGCCCACGTCATCCGTGAACAGACCGGTCGATTCCACCACATAGTCCACGCCCAGCTTGCCCCAGGGCAGTTCCGCGGGGTTGCGGGCCGCGAAGGTCGGGACCAGCTTGCCGTTGATCACGATGCCTTCGTCCTTCCACGAAACTTCACCGCCGAAACGGCCGTGCGTCGTGTCGTACTTCAGCAGGTAGGAAAGGTTGTCCGGGGTCACCAGGTCATTGATACCCACAAACTCAATGTTGGGGTTGTTGAAACCAGCCCGAAGAACCAACCGACCGATGCGTCCAAAACCGTTGATTGCCACCTTGATTGCCATGCTCGTCTCCGCGTAGTAGTTTTTGCTTTGCCGCTGGGAAAATCCCCATCGACATTTAAGCGAACCACTCTAAGAAAAACGCGGAATTTCGTCAAACCTGAGACACAAAACCGCACCGGCCGAATCCCGTTGATTCCCCAATGAATCACCCCAAGATCCCGAGTGCTCAAAACCCAGGCGCATGCCCTTTTTGATACCCAAAAGCCAATAATTCTGGGTGGCATGCTCTCGTCCGCGTGAACATGTCTTCCTCTTCAACCTGCGCTTTTTCCTAAGGGCCAAAGGCCCGTCCCTATTTACAGCCGGGGTCGCAGCGCTTCTTGGCGCGTAAGGCCTGGCACAAACCCTTTGATTGATTCTTTTCTCTTCTTTCTCTGCAAGCGCTGAAAGCGCGGTCCTATCATTCTTTTTCTCGATCACTCGAACTGGAATCACCTCGCGGTTACGGCTCCGTTCGGACTGGCTCCCGCTACTTGGGCTGCGTCGTGGTCTTGGCCCCCGTCGTTCCCACAGTGGTTCCCACCGTCGTTCTGTCCGTCGCCGGCGTCTTCGCCGTACTCAGCGCGATCACCCGCAGGCCAAAATCGCGCGGCGGAGCGTTGTTGCCCGTCCCCGTCCAGGAGATCTTCGACATCTCCACCGCCTTCTGCGCATCCACACGCGCCCCTTCGATATCCCCCTTCTTCTCCTTGAGCTTCGACGCTTCAAAATAGCTCCACGCCTTGTTCCTCACCCGGTCGTCAAACACCTCGTTGGCCTTGTTGAAGTCCGCCAGCGCCTTATCGTTTTCCTCCAGGTCCCGGTACCGGGACGCGCGTGAAAACAAGATGGTCGCCTGGTTGGCCTTGTCGGGAGCCTTGTCCAGGGCAATGCCGTACGCCTCAGCGGAAAGCCTCAAATACTTGCTCTGATCGGCCTTGGGCAGATCAAACTTTCGCGAGAGCTGATAGTTGGCGTCGCCGATGTAGATATTGGCCATGTACAGATTTTCTTTGTTGAGCTCCACGGCCTTCTTGGAATCCTGAATGGATTCGTCATACATCGCCAGGTTGTAGCCTTCCTGCCCGCGCAGCAGGTAAAGCAGCGGCTTGTTGCTGTGCTGCGGCAGCACGCGCGTCACCGCCGCGTAGACCATCGCCCGACGCTGCTTTTCCAGGTTCGCGATCGCGCGCTCGGCATCGATGAACGAAGTGTAGGACTTCATCCATTCCTTGCCCACGATCGCTTCGATCCTGTCGCGCGCCTTGGCATTGTCCAGCGCCACGCCCGTAAGCCCTTGCGCCGGCAGGCCTTTGGCCCCCGTATTGTAGTGATACATCGCGTCGGTCGGCTTGGTTTGCTTCTCAAACGACTGCCCCAAAACCAGCCGCGCCGCGCCGCTGAAGGGATACAGATCAAGCGTCTTGGTCACCGTCTGCATGATCGCCGTTTCATTCCCGATCGCCTGTTGCGCCGCGAGCTTGAACTCCATCGTCTCCTGCTTCAACAGCGCGGTCTTTTCCAGCATTTCAAGATGTTTCTTGAGCGCTTCCTTATCCCCGGACTTCAAAATCGTCTGCCCTTTGGCCACCATCGCCGCTTCCATCTCAGGAATCAGCTTGTATTGCCCCGTCGTCACCCGCGGCCCCATCGGGTTCTTGTTCCCATACCATCCGGGCTTCACGTTGTTGAGGTAATAGATTTCATACACCTTCACCCAATCCTTCTTCTCACGTGCCTGGGTGTATTCCACCAGAATCTTGTCGACGTCATTCAGATCGCCGTCCTCAAACCGCTTGGCCTGCAGTGCCATGTGCCGGTAAGTCACTTCCCGCGCATCCAGCGGCACGCCGAAATACGTCTTTTCCTCGCTGTCGTCCAGAGGAAGCTGATAGTCCTCCAGCGCCGCCATCCCGGCCGCCAACACCGCGTAATCCTTGGCTTCTTTGTATTTCTTCTCGCCGAACTTCATCTGCGAGATCATGTTCAATGACTGCACATCCGGATAGATCTTGATCAGTTCTTCCAGCTTCCGAAGCGAATCTGCGGTCTTTTCCGAATAGAAACCGTCATAGATCGACTTGTCCGCCTCAAGTGCCGCCCAAATCTTTTTGCGTGCTTCGATCGCGTCCGGCGGCGCAGTGTCCTTCGCATTCGCAGACTTCTCCGTCGAATGCATTTTGATCAACTCGCCCTCTGATCCCAGCGGCTTGGCCAGCGTGCGCTCCAGCATGTACGCCGCCGCCGCATCGCGCGCCTGCGTGTTGCCGGGGGCCTTCTGATACGCCTCCATCACCTGCACCGCCTTGGCCCGGTCCTGCTTGATTGCCTCCAGCTCCTGGTTCAGGCTCTTGGCCTGCGCCTCGGCCTGCCGCTGGTTCTTGATCTTCTTGGCCTCCGGCTCCATCTGTTTGATTTTCGCATCCAGTTGCGTCATGAACTGCGCATTGGCGGCCAGCGGGCCCGGCTTGCTCTTCACCGAACTAAACGCGTTATACGCCCCCAGCACATCCCCGGACGCCTCCAGGATCTGTGCCTTGATCACCAGCGCCTGCGGATCACCCGGCCGCAGAAGAATGGTCTTATCAATCGCCTTCAACGCCTCAGGAAACTGCTTTTGCACCCCCAGCGCCTGCGCCAGCTTCGCATTGATCACCGACGCCCCTTCCGGGTCCTTCAGCGTCGCCGCCGGCCCTTTGAGCAGTGCGATCATCCCCGGTCCATCCTGGCGGCTTCCCAGGATGTCCGCTTTCACCGTCAGCAGCGACGCGCTGTTGGGGTTCTTCTTAAGCGCCTTATCGGCCTTCTCCAGCGCCCCTGACATATCCCCCCCGCGCGCCATCAGCAATGCCGACATCGCATTGCCCCTGGCATTATCCGGATCCAGCTCCAACGCTTTGTCGATGTCCTTCTTTGCGTCCGTCAACGCATTAAACATCGCGTTGAGCTCCGCCCGTACCAGGTAGGCTTCCGGCCGTTTGGGATTATCGGCGATGATCTGATCCGCCAGCTTCCGCGCACCATTCCCATCATGCGCCCCAAGCAGCGTCTTAATGCCTGCCGCTTCCTTGATCTGTTTATCCAGCGCAACATCTTCCGCCAGGTTCACCCCATCGGGCCCCGGCGCATCCAACACTTTTACGCCCGTATTTTCAGCCGCAGCAGCCGGCGTCGCAGCATCCACCGCCCCCTGTCCCCAAGCCTCACCGCCCCCCATCACCGCGCCGGTCAGAACCATTGTCGAAAGCACCCAATAACGACTCTGGCCAATCCCCTTGCGCATTCGACTCCCTTTCATATGGACAACATATAAGCTTGTTATGACCAGACCTGCGGGCCGCCCGCAACTCCGATCCATAACTCCCTCTACCAAAACATAATGCAACTTTCACCAAACGCCACCCCACACCCCCCTAGTTTCGCAAACTAGGGGATTCCCCGATGCCCATTCCCAACCCAGAGAACACCCGAAAACCAAAGAAGAACCGAGTTTCTAGCTATTACAAAGTCGTTTGAGACTTCCTCGCGTCCATCACGTGCTTTCTTCGCCCATCGGAGCACAAGCCCGTTCAATGGTCGCAGAAAAACTCCCCCCCCTGGCCCTTCAACGATTCCGCCGTTTCCTTCCTCAATTCACAATTCAATAAATTTCAAATTTCAAATTACACATCCTCCCCCTCACTCTCTCCTCAGGCTCTCCACCTGCTCATCCGCGTGATAACTCGACCGTACCAGCGGGCCAGATTCCACATGCTTAAACCCGATCTCCTCGCCGCGCGCCTTCCACCGGGCAAACTCCTCCGGCAGCACCCACCGGCTGATCGGCAAATGGTCCCGCGTAGGCTGCAGATATTGACCAATCGTCAAAATATCGCACCCCGACCCGTCCACCACGTCATGCATCAATTCCTCAATCTCCGCCTGCTCCTCGCCAATCCCCAGCATGATCCCCGTTTTGGTCGTCAGCCCCGCCTCTTTGGCCCTCTTAAGCAACTCAATGGACCTCAAATACTTCGCCTGAGGCCGCACCACCGAATAAAGCCGTTTCACCGACTCCATATTGTGGTTCAAAATGTCCGGCATCTCCTCCAGCACCAGATCCAGCGCATCCCAATCCCCGCAAAAATCGGGAATCAGCACCTCAATGCTCGTCCCCGGGCTCGCCTCACGCACCCGCATGATCGTTTCCGCCCACACCGCCGCGCCCCCGTCAGGCAGTTCGTCCCGATTCACGCTGGTGATCACCATGTGCTTCAGGTTCAGCAGCGCCGCCGTCTCCGCCACGCGCCTTGGCTCATCCAGGTCCAGCACAGGCGGCCGCCCCGTCGCAATATGGCAAAACCCGCAGCTCCGCGTGCACACATCCCCCAGAATCATGATCGTTGCCGTCCCGCGGGACCAGCACTCCCCCATGTTGGGGCACTTGGCGCTCTCGCACACCGTATGCAGCCGGTGCTCATCGATAATCCCACGCAGCCGCTGATACCCCGGCCCACCCGGCAGCTTGCTCCGAAGCCAATCCGGCTTCTTGCGCTTGTGGAACTCATGCCCCGATGCGCTCAAAATACGATCCGACAGGGATACTTTCATGCGCGAATTATAGCCGTAAATCCCGCCAACCCCATCCCCCTTTCACCAACGTTACGGGGTTGCGTGCATCATCCTCTGAATTCTTCTCTAAAAACATCTGACATCTAACTCCATACATCTGACATCCCCATCTTCAAATCTTCGTGTCTTTGTGCCTTAGTGGTTAACTCCCCTCCGCCCCCTAAAACCCTCCCCCTCATCCCCATGAGGGGTTCCCCGACGCTTCATCCGGCGATCCAGCCCACACAAAACAGGCCTTTCCTTCTATCAGCCTCTCCACACCGCGACTACTTTTAATGAACCATCGTCAATGACCAAAGTCATCACCGATGCCCTGGCACCTCGGAATGTCCGCGGGCCTCAAAAAACCTCTTTTTCGAAAGATTAAGTCATGAGCGACTCAAACGACAGCAAACCGATGTGTGGCACCTACACCGCCCTTGGCATCGGCATCCTCCTGGGCGCCGGCCTTTCCCTCCTTTATGCCCCCCGCACCGGCAAGGAAACCCGCGCCATGATCGGCAAGAAGGCTGGCGAGATTAAAAAGACCCTCGGCAGTTGGGCCTCCGATCAGGACGAAGAAGAAAACAACGAAAGCTCCGACGAAAACGGCCAGCAGGCCCAAGGCAAGACGGACGACAAAAACCAGTCTGCCCAGGCCAAGAATGACGCCGGCAAGAACAACGCCGATAATAAAAACGACCAGAACAAGAACGCCCAGGCAAACCAGCAGGGCCAGCAAAACCAGCAGGGCCAGAACAAACAGGCCAACACCCCCCAGATGGCCGGCCAAAGCCGCGCCTAAGCGCCTAAACCTAAGCACTTAAACCAAAGCCGGTCTGAACCCCGAAGTTCACGCCGGCTTTTCAATTCATCACCCGGTCCCATCAATCCTCCCTCTTTCACAAATTACAAATCACACATCCCTCAATGCCCCTTCCCCTCATCTCCCTCATGCGTGCTCATCACATCGATCAGCGCATGCTGCAGCCTCCCATGCGCCTTCATGAACACCTTCTGGAACACAAACGCAATCCCCACGAACATCACCAGGAGCACGATCAGCACCCCCTTATTGGGCAAAATCGCCGAGCTCAAAAGCAGCAGCATCATCCCAAAGCCCAGCAGTGACATCAGCGGAATCACATGCACCACCACGCTCCCCATCGACTTCACGAACTCCGTATTGCGCCCATGCATCAGTGTCACTTCCACCATCAGCCGGCTCGCAACCTTGATCTTCTGAAACGCCACAATCAAAAACGGCAGTGAAATCACCACCGCCACGATCCACAAAATCGTGTTCCACAGCACCGTGTTCTTGTACAACGCATTGGCCGACAGCACATCCGGCACCACCGACTCCGGCAGGTTCGCCACAAACCCGAAACCCAGGAAAATCGTAATCACCGCCAGGATGTTCAACCCCGTCTTCCAGAACAACTGCCTGAAAATCCCCACGATGGCCGCACGCTCGCCCTTGAGCGTGAACTTCGATGCCGCCATGTTGTACAGCGCAAACAGGTTTAGCACCCACTGCGGCATCACGCGCCCCATCTGCGTCGCCACCGGGTCCGACGCCTTGATCAGGTAAGGCGTAAACAGCGTCGTCAACGCAGACACCGCCACCGCGATGGGGTACAAAAACGGCGCCATTAGCGGCTGCGTCGGGTCCGCCGGGTTCTTCAGCGTCAAACCCAGTGTCGCAATGATGAATGAGAATTCACCGATCTGCGCCAGCGTCATCCCCACCCGCAGGCTCTCCCGGGGCGGATTCCCCGTCACGATCGCACCCAGCGTGCACGGAATCACCTTAAAGCACACCACGCACGCTGTAATCAGCAGGATCGGCCAAATGTGCTCCACCAGCATCTTGGGCTCGATAAGCATCCCGATCGACACGAAAAACACCGCGCTGAACATATCGCGCAGAGGCTCCACAAGGTGCTCCACCTTCTTGATGTCCTTGCTCTCGGCAATGATCGCGCCGATCACAAATGCCCCCAGCGCCACGCTGTAACCC